>CALMFQ010000191.1 GCA_937863215.1 uncultured Pseudomonadota bacterium | reverse complement strand
AACCACACCGGCACAAATTCTTCCCGGCTGCATCTTTCGGATACGGCGCTTTCGTGCGTCGAAGTGTGCTCATGGTCTGTAAATAATTTGGGCCGGATTCATGCGTAGCAGCGCAGAATCCGGCCCAGCCGAGGATGCGGGTTGCAACTACTGATTGGCTGCCACCTCAGCAGATTCGCCGGTAGCGGGTTCGGAAGGAACCCCGCTGGGCTCCGCCGCATCAGAATTGACTGTCGGAGCAGGCTCGACAGCCGTGGTTGATGTTTCCTCGGAAATTGCTGGTGCGGGTGGCATCGGGACCACCTCGAACGTGGGCGTCACGACAGGCGTCTCGTCGTGCCCCGTGATCATCTCCGCCAATTCACTGGCTTTCGCGGTAGCGGCGGCGAGTTCGGCGTCGATCTCGTTAAAGCGCGCCTCGGCGGCTTCAGCACGCGCCTTATTGGCAGCAGCTTCAGCCAGCAAAGCTTCGTCGTCGGATTCCTCCGTCTTGAGCTTTTGCTGCAGATCGGCAACCTGGCTGGTCAGCTCCGCCACAGTTGCGTTGGCCTGCTTGAGCTGCTCGCGCAGCGCAGCGGTGGATTGGAAGAAAGCCCGAATGGTTTCGATGGCCTTGTCGATGATGTATAGAAGAGTGGATTTCATGATGGGTTGATATTCTACCAGACAATCCTTGGCGCGGGCTCCGCATTGCGCAAGTGACTTTTGCAAAATGATGCGCGCCAGGTTCAATCTTCCGGTTCCTGCAGGTTTGGCCCGGTAATTAAATTCGCCCACTTCTTGTCTTCAGTCCAACTGTCCCCCGTGACCTGCTCGACAATTTCCCGCCCATCTGCCGCGTGGTGCTGGATCAATGGTCCGTTCGTAAATGGTGTGCCGTCCGTGTCCCTCCACATCAGATCCGGGGTACACCAGCACGTCACATCCATGATGTGCAGCTGTTCATCGTTCAGCGGATAACAGTGGACCATTGCTATTTTTTAGCCAGCAGATCGTCAATCCGCCCATGGATGGCATCCAGCATGGCAAAAAGATGGACACGGCATAAATCCGGGCGCGCTGGACCGCCGAAATTGTGATCAATCCGCAGTCGAATATCGATGTGGCTGTCCGTTGCCGGTAGGGTAAACGATATTCCATCCTGCGTGAGAGAACGCAGGACATCTTCCGGCACAGCCGGCTCAGCGCAGTGGTCGCAAAAGCGGTGGGTCATACCAACCGTTATTCCGGTTGTGCGGCGCAGCAAAGAGGAATTTATTACCAGATGAGTCCCACCACCATAGCCATCGGCGCCATGATGCACGAAAAGCGCGCATCGGAATATTCACAATACGTCGATCACCTGCTGAACATAAGTCAGCCTGGAGCGGTGAAAGCCTTGTTGCAAGACAACATCGCCAGCAAAGCACTGGCAGGAGCCGCGCTGGGCGGGCTGGGTGGAGGCGCCTACAGCCTATACCGCAAGCACCATTCTGAAGACCCGGACGAGCGCAAAAACCCAGGCACGGTCGGCAATGTCCTGCTGGGGGCACTGATGGGGGGCGCTGGCGGTAGCTTGTATGGTGCCAAAAAAGGCGGTGATGCCAGCCTGGGTCCTATACTGGGACGCAACCTCACGCTGCCGGAGGCATTCCGCTTATTTGCCGGACAAGACAATCCAAGTCTGCAGCAAGGTATAAAGAAATATTCTGACGAAATTAATTCCCGGACTGGCTTACTGGAGCGCCTCGCGGAAGGCGCGCGTCTGCTTGGCCATCTACCCCAATAATACACCCGTCATGAAACGCATCCCACTGCTTGTTGTCCTGATTACCAGTCTATCTGGTTGTGCTGGTTTCACTGCTGGCGATTTCCAAACGCTCACGAAAACGGCCAGCGATATCGTGACCATTTACGGTCAATTGAATGGGCCAGACCGGCAGACCACGCCGTCATATCCCACACCGCCCCAGGCTCTGCCCCGCGCCGGCTATCCGGTCACGGTGCCGAGCTCGAGCATGCCTGGCTATTATCCGGGCTACTGAGCTGGCGTTCGGATAAAAGTCCGCCGCAACACCCCGGGAACTCCCAGGATGCTGCGACGGTTTCGTCCAGGTCGCTCAGATGCCTGATGGCGATCCGCCCTCGATGCGAAAATTGCTCAACGCAAATCAGCGGGTGGAGCCGATGGAATTGTCCGAATTGGATCCGATGGAAAATAGGCCTCGGGCGAATTTATCCCGAATCGTATTGGTATCGCCGACCATGTCGATGAAACCAGCCAGGATCGGCTCATCAGTCCGACGGATACCGGCCTTGACGCGATTGCCTTCATTGCCAGCGAAGGTGCCGAAACGCGCACCGTCTGCTGACGTACAGGCCACGATACCGGTATGGCCCGAACCAGTCAGTTGCCCGTCGGCCCGGTAGAGGATCACGAACGCATCACCGGGAACTGGTATGCTGGCTGGTGAATAGGTGCGACCCATCCGCTTTGCATCGTTCCAGAAGTCCAGACAGAGCCCGCGACGCTCACCCAATGGGTAATGTCCCAGCGCTTTGTTGACCCACCAGTGGACCGCGTAGCAGCACCAGAAGGCCGGCCCGACGCCGGTCAGATACTTGGTCACCCCATCGCCATAATTCGAGCCATCCGGCACTTCCCGGACACCCGCGCTGTGCTCCTGCAGGGCGACGCGCAAAATCGAACGGCGCTGCGCCGACAAACCGGTGGGGATGAAGGTGTCGAGATTGGAACGCTGCTCTTCTGCCGTGCTGTTCAGAGCCCACCATGTGTTGGGCGTCACGACGCCGAGAGGCTCATGTCGCGACAAATATTCCCCGTCGGGCCCCAGATGGGTCTGCTGAAAATAAGCAACGGTCGATTGGGTCTTTGGACCAAAATCCCCATCGATCATCACGACGAATCCCCTGGATGTCAGGGCACTCTGGAGGATACGCACATTCGGACCCTTTGCTCCACGACGGAGCTCCGGAAGACTAGGCTGAGCAAGAGGCGCTTTCATGGTTTTGTGGGTAGTGGCTGACAAGACCCATCACGCCGTTCTCCCCAACCGTCAAGGTGCTGGTTGCTGCCGCGAGGGTAACATTGATGAGAGACAAAACCAGCTGCTCGATGGAAACCCGAAATGGGCGGACCGAATCACCCCCCAGCAATTTGGCCATCGCCGGGCAGGCTGGAGCAGACATTCCCATGATCATGTCGGTAGCGCGCGGATCCGCCGACGACAGATCGCGAATGAAACGCGCCACCCGTTGCTCCGAATCCTTGGTAGAAAATGGGGCACGCATCAGCTCCGCCAGGTCAGCATCAAAACCGCTTTCCTGCTGTGGCGGAAAATTGGTCAACGCGAAAGTGAATACACCATCGGGCAGAGTCCCCATCAACAATGCCTTCCCGGTCAGCGCTGTCGTGATGCCGTGCAGAATCGTACCGAGACACAGATGTCCACGGTCGAGCAGCAAAGGGAATCCCGCATATTCACTGTAGACACTCGGTCGGACTGGAAAACGGTAACTCATCAGCTGCCCCATCAGCTTCGGATCCTGCTGCGCGATATTCTGCAGCGACAGCATCAGCCTGGCGCATTGCAGGGATACCAACACGGACATGTTCTTGAGTGGGGAGTCTGGTGCCATCCTTCCAATCTAACCGCAGGCGTAATCTCGCCCATCGAAAGATCCAAAAACCTTTTTGCGATCAGTACTTGACCGCCCGCAGCCCCGCCCGTCCGCATGGAAGAAACCTAGAACCACCGGACGGCGCGGGAACTGTGTCGAGGGCGGGGACGACAGCCTATCGCATGTTGGTCGGCAATGGCGACGACGACATGGCAAATTCTTTGATGGTCCTGGCGCGCTCAACCGTCTGGGAGCCAATCAGCCCATCGACGACAATGTCGCCTCCGAGGATTTCCTGCAATTCCTGCTTGAACGGAAATTCGTAGGTCTTGACGGCGAATTGGATGCAGCCCCAGATGGTCTGATTGATCAGCAGCATCAGAGCCCCTGACAATTGGGGATCTTGCGTCAGATCCACGCCGAGCTTGGTGGCCAGGAAGGCCAGCAACCCGGTGACGATCGCCGAGGTGACACCACCGACGATCAGACCGAGGCGAGTGACGAAGAATTGGAGGAGCTTGATCTTCAGATCAATTTTGTCCGGATTGCTTTCCTGTTTCTTCTGGAGGTACGGTGGGGTAGGAAGAGGCATCCCGTACTGTCTGGTGATTTTCTGCAGCTGTCAATCCTGCTGCTCTACGGCCGGTGCCAGCCGGACAACTGCAGCGCTTGTAGGTAAGTGGCACACCTGTGTCGAGGCGCCCAGTATCGTGGCATATCGGGCACTGCGGTGGGGCGTTCATGATCCGACCTTCTCGTTGGTTCCATCCCACAGAAATTCCTCCACGGGGCAATGCCGGCGACAGTGGCCGCAATAGGTGGCTGCGTAGAAGCCTGGGTCTCGTGCGTACGTCTCGGCCAACGCGCGCCCCATCGTTGTCAGGCCGTTGCATTTTCCGTTGGCATGTACGTAGGATGTGCGGACCGGGCGGACAAATCCCTTGGCACGTTCCTCTTCAGACAGCACAAGGTAGACTTCATTCTGCGGACCGGGCTCCTCGGGTCCACGATAGGGTTGGATGCGCGGATCTGCCGGATCATCCGTAATACCAGATGGGTGGCTCGGAACACCAGCTGGAGCTGGCATGACCGGTTCCTGCTCTGCCTGTTTGGGAGCTTGAATTGATGCCTCGGGCTTGTCAGCAAGGGTATCTATTGCGCCGGATCCAACTCGCAGAGGGACACGACACGTATGCAAAGCAGCGCGTCTGATGGCCGCCAGCGCCTGAAGCAGAAAACTGTGTAGTGATTCGGCGCGCACCTCCTGACAGTACTGAACAGTAACGTACTTGGAATTATTTACCGAATCCTCACGTTCAGCCCAGATGGTAATCCATTCGTAGTGCGGAACATCAACGTAGACGCACCAACCATACTGGCGCAGCTCGACAAGTGTCGACAGATACTCGCAGGAACTGCGCAACAATGTGGAGATGGCATCCGCCATATCGACATTCGTAGCCGGAGAAATGACGGCACCAACATCGTGCGTACCGACCTGGTTACGCTGGGCCTGAGTCATCGCGGTTTTGGCAACAGCCATCCAGGCATCCGATTGCTTTTGCTTCGTCGGATCGGAGCGGAATGTTTCCCAATCAGGCAACGGATCGCCATTGAATGCTTTGCCGCCGACTTCCCGGCAGTACGTTTCGTAAAGTAATTTTGCTGTCGTCTCGAGTGTGGTCATGGTGTGTCTTCTTTGCGTGAATAAAATGCTTGTTTGGCTGCTTCCCTGATGTAGTCCGGGGCTTCAGGTGCCCAGCGGAGCAACCCGTCCTCGATTCGCAGATGGGCGAGTTTGATTGCTTGGATGGCGGAGGCCCTTGCCGCGCGACCCTGATGGGTATTGCCTGCCCATCCCTTTACGGCCTGGCCACCCAGACAGGTCAGTTGCTTGCCCGCCAGAGAACCCCGATAGGCCTTCAGGGCAGAAGAATAATCCCGCCAGTGGGGTGCGTATTCGTCACCGATATGCGCCCGGAAAAGCTGCTCGTCCATCTGATCAATCAGGACGGCCGCCAACAGTTGGTCGCCGGCACCCGTCAGTGCATACCGGTAGAGTCCGCACTTGCTCCAAAAATCACGCGGGGCCAGCCAGGCCGTGCCTGTATCGGTCGCATACAGCTTGGCTGATGTCCGCTCGTCGGTGGCCGCGATCGCTTCAGTGGCGCGCAGAGGCTGCCCAAGCCGATCCAGACGTATCGTCGCAGCAAATGGCTGGATGAAGCACCGCTGCTCCGGATAGTCCCGTGTACCGAAAGAAAATTCCGTCAGGCCCTGGTCAGTTTCAATGATGTCGGCATCCGACCAACCAACGAACGAATATTCGGGCGATACCAGCGCCTCAACCGTCAGGTTGATCAGACGCTCGCGATTCCACAGGAAATCCCGATTGCGAAATACCCGCACCCGATCCTGATACTCGGGAGCATCCAAATCCCACTGCTGCCCGGGAGGAATGCACGCGCCGATGAAAACCGGTATGCCGAGCTGGCGATACGTGCGCAGGCATTGTCGCAAATTGTATTCCCGCTGGGCGTAGAAGCAGGGATTGAAATGTGCGATGACGATCGCGACACGTCCATCCTGGGGTGCAAAATATCCACTCATGGGCTGACTATTATGCGAGGTAATTCGATGCGATTGATGGCCTCAACCAGTGTACTGCCAATCAGATCGATCATGTCGGTGTCGCGCGGGTCATACGTGTTCATAATGCCCCCGCCATTTGCAAAATCATTCATTGTGCACACACGCTTATTGGTAGCGTCCACAATCCAGCACGCTGACTCGTGTCGCTCGCCTACGCGCCAAGGACGGGGATGCCGCTCCAGCATTGTGCGTAAATTTTTGGAATAAGGATCGATCTTCATGCTGGCTCCTCGCTCAGAAGGATGTCGATGCCGGTATGCTGTCGAACTGCCCGACATTTGCCGCAACTGCGGTGCAGACGGGTGATGCCGCGATCGGCAGGCTTTACGACCGGACGCAACGTGGCCGCCCCGCAAACAGCGCATTCCTCAAGGCGGTGCGGACCAGGCTGCAATCCGGTCATGTCGATGGTCTGCAGGATTTTCTGCCGACGCTCATGGGCGTTCTTGCAGCAGCGTTTGTAGCGTTGGCCGGATCCACAGAAACACGGACTGTTGCGACTAATCGGTGTTCCGTCCGGGAGGTTCAGCAGCCGCTTCCGCGGATTATAGGAACGGTAATGCCGTACGGGCTTTCGCGGCTTTTTCGGCGGGTCCGAGGAAGTCGCGACATCGGTCGTGTTGCAGTGCAGCTCTGTGGTCATGGTGCCCTCCACACGGGAGGCGGCTGGGGTAGTGTCGGAATTCATGGTGTTGGTTTCAGTTAGAAAATTATGGCGCGGGCGGTGCTGGTACGTCGAAGAACCGACCGTATTTACGTTCCGAATAAAAGGTGAAAGTATCCCGCCCGCCTGATTGGGGACAACAATTCAAGCCGAGTGCTTTGTATCCATCCGGCGCGAACTCTCCCCATCCGTACGGATACATGACGCGTTCCAACGTGACGCCCATCTGATTAGCTTGCGCAATGCCGGCCCGGACAGTGTCGATAAATGCCTTCTGCCCAACAGCATGCCATTCCCATAGGGCAGGAAGCGTGGCAGCAATACGCTCGGGTGTCCCGATGTAGCAACAATCCTGAAAAAATTCCCTGGTTTCGAAATTGATCCGCGCATATTCCTGCAGTACACCAGCCAGCTCTGATTGTGCGCACCGGCTAAGCTTACCTTCCACGATGACTGGACTGCTGCATTTGTATCGCAGCGAATGCTCGAGATCAGCCAGTTCTTCCGCCGACATGTCTTCCAAGCTATACAGCTCGGCGATTTTCTCCTGCCATTGAATAGGTGCGCTCATGGTTTCAATTTCAAAATGACTGATGTGCCCGGTAGGGTCGAGTCTGCCTGATCGAATAATTCTCGCATGATCTGCGGCGCATCGGCCGCGAGTTCCTGGTACGGAATACCCCCGCCATCCCCATCTCGTATTTCGAGCACGCGCGAATTACCATGCAGGTCGATGCAGAATATCCACATGACAGCCTGCGGATTTTCGCGGTTCAGATACGGACAGGCGCGACCCATGCCCGTTCGAGCTGCCAGACCCGTCTGCGCTGCCATACCACGAGGCACGACCCTCACCAACCGATAGGGAGGAGCCAGCTTCTCGGCAGGATCGGTAAACACAGGACCTGGCGGCAAATCAAGCGAGTAGGTACGACTGTTGGTAGAAAAGCGCATCAGTAGACTCCTTCGTTGGTGTGCTTGGTGATCAATGTCCGTAGCATCGATTCCCACCTGGCCGCCGATACGGTGCCGTAGCAGGTGGTGCACAGATGGTCAGCCTCCATCGTATCTCCGATCGATACATGGCACTGATCGGATGGACGCTCGACATCGCAATTGAAGCAACGGAACCGCGCCTTCTTGGCTTCCGCGCACGGCACGCAGACCGGCTTGCCTTCCGCCAAGAACCGGGACTGGAAGGGGAATTCGGCACGCCCCAGCTGAGCCATCAGGGAATTCTCCGGAAAGCGTGCGTGCCCCAATTTCTTCAACGCCGGCACCGGCTCGTCGTGATTGACAGCCAGCATCTCACATCGGCATACAGCGCAGCTCGTAATCGGCAGTCCAACCATCAGCAACCGCTCCTGCCCGGCACCGGTGAGGACCATTGGGGTGAATATTCCGGTAGAGGACATCGGTTTATGGGTTGGGTGGTTCGAGTGGCAGACCGGCGATTTCCCGCAGCATCGCATCGCAGCGCTGCAGTTGGGATACGTTCGGACCAGCGCCACCATTGTGCAGCATGTCCCGTATTTCAGCAGCCAATTGGTGATGGCGCTCGAGCATCGCCGCCGCATTCGATGCGGAGTCCCCATCGGGCAGCGAAAAGAATGAATCGCTCGTTGCTTCTGGGTTCGGCCCCCGCACCACCGTAATGGCAGTTCCGCCGCGCGTAGAGCCGGGTTCGATGGCTACGAACCGCTGCGCCACCTCGCCGGCCACACCGATCGAAAAGGCAGCCTGCGACAACACGACATCCAGGTCCCGTAGGTACGAAGTCAAACCTGCGCGCTCCAGCGATGCCTGATCCCCTTTGCCCTTCAAATAGGGTGCCAGGTAGGTGCGCAGCTCCTGCATATCAGCCAAGGCTTCACCGGTCCGCCGGGCGATCTCGCAGAAGTCCCGGATGGTCCGGACCCCCACATCATCTTCCGAGAATGGAGCGCCCGGTTTGTAGTCGGGTGTCTCGATGAACGGTAGGACCATGATGCTGGTCCGGAAGAACACGAACATACGACGGAGCATTTCGATATTCGTCAGCCGCAACTCGCGGAGTGTCGCCCATTCTTCGATGATATCCGATGCTTCCCTGATGGATATGCCAGATTGCTCGTCGAGCGTCAACTGCTTGACGGTATTGATCAGTTGCGCCACGAGCGGATTTACGCGCAGCAGCAACGCAGCCACCGTAGCATCAGTTTCGCTCGTGACATTCTCACCCGTAATTACCTCTTTGGTTGCGTCCACCATTTCGGCCATTTCGGCCCAGACGTGATGGATATTATTACACAGGCTCTCCAAGCGACCAGCGTCGCTCTTCTCCTGCCCAGATAAGGTAGCCGCTTCCCGCAAGGATTGTAAGGCTACGACATCAGCCAACCTGATCTCCAGGATCTTTACTCGGTCGAGCAGCACAAGGCCAGCCCTCTCCAAGATTTTGACTCGCTCCAGCAGCCCGTCATCATTCTCGCCGGGAGCTGGGTCGTTGCGGGGAGCCGGGTCGTTGTGGGGAACGCCAGCCAGAACAGAATCAGTTTGGTCATTCATGCGACCAAACTCAAAGCCGAGACTCAGCCCTGTGTCAAATCAATCCGACGTATCCGGTAGCTATTGGCCCCGGATGAAGAAGAAATCGCCGTCCGGACAGCCATAGATAGTCACGGCCGACTTGGCTGACTTTCCATGCGCAGGACAGACGTGTGGGGAGAAGCGCCCACGGGCGTCGCGCAGAGGAATCTCCTGGCCCTCCGGGAAGGCGGCGCGGCGGATCATCTCTTCGGGCGATGTCGGACACTGGCAGCTGGCGAGCAGGAGGGACAGGAGCGGCAGAATGGTCAGGATCTTCTTCATGGTAGGCGGTGGGTTTGGGGATTACGGGGTGGCCGGCGTTCGGGTAGATCTGGTCGAGGAACCAGATGTCGGTTGGGGTCAGGGAATTGTTCCAACCTACCGAAAAACCATTCATGGTCAACTCAGCCGGAATCGGATACATCATGATCGACTTCGGATCGACCTCGGTGGCTCGCAACCTCGAGACCGAATATCGGAACAGCACCTGCTCGTAGACCTGCTTCTGTGTCCATCCTTGCGTGGCCTCATAGTACTGCAGGACCTTCGGCACATTCCACTGGATACCACCGCGGGGATTCGAATGCTCGTGGACCATACCGATGGCGTGGCAGATCTCGTGCAGCCCCACCCGATTCCATTCCGTCTCGGTATCGCCGAACACACCAGCCGTCAGGGCAATATTCATCGTCGGATCCGCCGATCCAATGGTGCGGCATTGCGTCCCAACAAAAGACCAATGGCCATCATCCTTATCGAACCGCACCCTGATGTCAGACTTCCCGGACGTAACCTTCGTGAACGATAGATTGACCAGCTTGTCGATGGCGACGAAGCGCTTCCACAACGCAGCCTGCTGGCGTGTCGTCCCATCAAGGAACCGAACCTTCAGCACGTAATTCTGCGGCCAGAAGTAGGCCAGCTCTCCGGCCATCCGGTACGTACCGGCAGGTCCGAGCGAACGGGGTTTGCCGTCCGGCTGTACCTTCTCGACACATGTCGGGATAGACAGATGGATCTTGGTAGGCGCGGCTGCCGGCACCGTGTGGTACGTCGGCAAGACCATGGCGAGGGCAAGCAGGAAATTCTTCATGGGTTGGAGGCTGGGTTGGTTAGCATCGAAATGGGTTTGGACGGCGATTTTAATTCCGCGCCGGCCTTATCGTCCGGGATCGGAATCATCGTGTCGGTGCGGGTCGAAGCCAGGCAGATGCCGGCCATATAGCGCCCATCAGGCGATACCCTCCCGGCCGCAAAAATAAATCGGGTCCGTCCGTCAATCCCGATGACACGAAAGACAGCCCGGTAGGCGGATCTGTTGTTTATGCAGCTGCGCACTGAGGCCAATACGGCGTCACGGTCTTCCGGATGCAAACAGGCTTCTAAGCCTTTGATGTGCGGCTCGAAATCTTTGTCACGGATGCCAAACAAAACAAACATCCGCTCGTCCCACATCAAATCATCCCGCTGGATGTCCCAATACCAACTGCCGGCCTTTGCCGCCGACAGCGCCATCTCGAGCTTTTCCTTACTCTTGTCGTTCAGCATCCGTTCCTGCACGTACAGGACGGTTATGACGACGGACAGGATGATTAACAACCCGTGGATGATCGCGGATAGGCAAAAACGAATATGGGAAGACATGATGGATTATTTGTCGAAAATCTTCCTCACCAGCTTGGTGACCAGCACCGATACGGCCGTCAGGACATCGAAGGCTTTGTAGCCGGCAAAGATCGCTACACCGACGAGGAAATACGAGAATCCGTAATTCTCGATGAGGAGCAGCACCAACCCCATGGACGATAACCCACCGGCCAGCAAGTACGCAGCTATGACCCGAGGTGTCAGGATGCGGTTCCCGTCGCCCAGCAGATTGGCGATGGCCGATAAGGCTCCGAGCGTCAGGGCGGACAGCAAGTAGGCGAATATCCGCATGTCTGCGTGCGTCGGATCTTCCACGACTGCTTTGCCCTCCATTTCGGCGACGATGTTT
>CALMFQ010000190.1 GCA_937863215.1 uncultured Pseudomonadota bacterium | reverse complement strand
GACACCGTCGGCATCGATCTGGTGGCGATGAGCGTCAACGATATTCTGGTGCAGGGTGCCGAGCCGCTGTTTTTCCTCGATTATTTCGCTTGCGGCAAGCTGGACGTGCCGCGCGCGACTGACGTGATCAAGGGTATTGCCGCCGGCTGCGAACAATCCGGCTGTGCGCTGATCGGCGGTGAAACCGCTGAAATGCCGGGCATGTATCCGGCTGGCGAATACGATCTGGCCGGCTTTGCCGTGGGCGTGGTGGAAAAAGCCAACATCATCACCGGCAAAACCATTCAGCCGGGCGACGTGGTGCTGGGCCTGAAATCCAATGGCGCACATTCCAATGGTTACTCGCTGGTACGCAAGATCATCGAGCGCAGCAAGCCGGAACTGAACGCCGAGTTCGACGAGGGCCGCACCCTGGCCGACTGCATCATGGCGCCAACCCGCCTGTATGTGAAACCGCTGTTGAAACTGATGGCACAAATGCCGGTCAAAGGCATGGCGCACATCACTGGCGGCGGCATTACCGAAAACGTGCCGCGTGTATTGCCGGACAACGTGGTGGCGCAGATCGACAAGAACAGCTGGCAGATGTCCAGGCTGTTCCGCTGGCTGCAGGCTGAAGGCAATGTCGCGGCAGACGAAATGTATCGCACCTTCAACTGCGGTATCGGCATGGTGGTGATTGTTGCCGCCGAGCAGGCTGATGCCGCAATCGCCACCTTGCAGGGCGAGGGCGAAACCGTATACCGTCTGGGCAGCATTCGCCCGCGTAACGGCGACGAGCATCAGACACAGGTAGCGTAACGCTGCACTGTCACATCGATGCCGCCGGCAGTGCTGGCGGCATTGTTATTTTCGAGCAAAGCATGAAACGAATCGTCATTCTGATTTCCGGCCGCGGCAGCAATATGCAGGCCATTCTTGAGGCCAAATTGCCGCTGCAGGTGGCTGCGGTGATCGCCAACAGGGAAGATGCCGGCGGGCTGCAAACCGCTGCCAGCCATGGCATTGCTACGGCAGTGCTGTCGCACAAGGGTTATCCGAGCCGCGAGGCGTTCGATGCCGATCTGGCCAGGCTGATCGACGGCTATCAGCCGGATCTGGTGGTGCTGGCCGGTTTCATGCGTATTCTCAGCGAAGGCTTTGTGCGCCATTACCAGAATCGCATGATCAATATCCATCCCTCGCTGCTGCCGGCGTTTACCGGTTTGTCGACCCATGCGCGGGCGATTCAGGAAGGGGTAAAAGTGCACGGCTGTTCGGTGCATTTCGTCACGCCGGAGCTGGACCACGGCCCGATCATCTGCCAGGCGGTGGTGCCGGTGCTCGACGACGACACCGAAGATACGCTGGCCAGGCGTGTTTTGGCATGCGAACACCGGATCTACCCGCAGGCGGTGCGCTGGTTCGTCGAAGGCCGTCTGAGCGTGGAAGGCAACCGGGTGCGCGTCGCCAACCATGCCGACATTCAGGCGCACAGCCTGATCGTGCCGCACGACTGACCAGCGATGCGGCTGCGGCGCTATCTCACCTGGACCTTGGCCGGCGCGACCGTGTTGTCGCTGCTGCTGCATTTCTTCACCATTTTCGGTGAGACGATTTTCGGCTTGGTCGAAGCGCAACTCGAACCGCAGGCGGCAATCCGCAAGACCGAGCGCAAGCTGGCCGAGCAATCGATGGATGAAGACCCGGCAAGCGCTGAAGCCGGCAAGCACAAAGCCAAGCCGCTGATCGACAAGGTGACGGTGTATCTGGTGCCGGCGGCGCAATTGCGCCCTGCCGCAGTGGCCGCAGCCAAGCCGGCGCCCAGGCTGGC
>CALMFQ010000189.1 GCA_937863215.1 uncultured Pseudomonadota bacterium | reverse complement strand
AGAGTCATCCTTTAGACCGATACGCAAGGCGATTGACCCGTGCATTTGCAATCGCCTCTCGCTCGGCAAGCGAGCTAATTCGCCAATTCGTAGCCGCTACTCCGCCCGCCACCGGGTGATTTTTTCAGGATGCCCAGCTCCAGTAGCTGCGTGATATCGCGCAGCGCGGTGTCCGGCGAGCATTTGGCAATGGCGGCCCACTTGCTGCTGGTGAGTTTGCCCTCGAAGCCTTCGAGCAGGCGGTTGAGCAGTTTCAGCTGGCGCGGATTCAGCGGCGTGCCCGACCAGCGTTGCCAGAAACGGGCTTTGACCAGTACCGCATCCAGTGTGGCCTGCGCACTGGCAATGGCACGTCCGAGTGCGCCGAGGAACCACGCCAGCCAGCTGGTAACGTCGAGTAAGCCTTTCTGCGAGCGTTCCAGTATCTCGTAGTAGCCCGCGCGCTCACGCTGGATCTGTGCCGACAGGCTGTAGAAACGTTGCGGGCTGCCATCGGCACGGGCGAGAAACAGATCGCCCACGGCGCGGGCGATACGGCCGTTACCGTCGTCGAACGGGTGCAGCGTGACAAACCACAGATGAGCGAGCCCGGCCTTGATGAGGGCTGGCTCGCCAGTCTCGCCGTTGGCCCACGCCAGAAAAGCGGCTATTTCGGCAGGCAGCACCTCGGCCGGCGGTGCCTGGTAGTGAATCCTGCGCCGCATGACAGGTCCGGACACCACCTGCATCGGGCCGTCGGCATCGTCGCGCCATTGACCGATGGCGATCCGGTTCATGCCCGAATAGCCGGTTGGAAACAAAGCTGCGTGCCAGCCAAACAAGCGCTCGGTGGTCAGCGGTTCTGAACAGTGAGACGTGGCATCCAGCACCATTTCGACCACACCTTCAACGTGCCGATCCACCGGCGCCAATGCACCGATGTCCACACCCAGACGCCGGGCGATGGATGAACGCACCGATTCGACATTCAGCACTTCACCTTCGATTTCGCTGGTCTTGACCACGTCTTCTGTCAACGCAGCCAGGCTGGCCTGATCGCGCAGCGCCAGCCCGACATCGGCCAGGCGGCCAAGCAGCAGGCCTTGGGCACGGCTGACGTCTGTCAGCAGCCCGGCAAGGGCAGGCAGGTCGTAGCGCCAGTCGGGCCAGTCATCAGCCTGCCAGATGTAGATTCTTTCTCCGCTGTTCATGCGGAGATTAAACCCCGCATTCGCCGCAATGGCAAGTTATTCTCCGCATAATGTACGGCGAATAGGATGTGCAATCACCGCATGGCCATATCTCGCTGTAACCAATAGCAGCCCCCTCCGCGCACACTCTCTGTCAC
>CALMFQ010000188.1 GCA_937863215.1 uncultured Pseudomonadota bacterium | reverse complement strand
ACTTCGGCCACGACCTGCAGACACAGCGTGGTTTTACCCGACGATTCCGGACCGTAGATTTCGACAATACGACCACGCGGCAAACCGCCGACGCCAAGCGCGATATCCAGGCCCAGAGAACCAGTGGAAACTGTCTGCAGATTGTTTTCAATCTGCTGCTCGCCCATTTTCATGATCGAGCCTTTGCCAAACTGCTTTTCGATTTGCGCCAGAGCGGCGGCTAGAGCTTTGCTTTTGTTGTCATCCATGGGGGCATTCATCCTAGTCAGTCCTCTCGATTATTGCACAAATCATCCACACGCCAAGCCCAGCTTGCGATTGCGCACAGCAAGGGCCAGCAATGAACCAAGCATAGCAGTCGAGAAGAAAACTGTAAACATAAACAGTACTGTTTTTTATATCAGCCAATATAAATAAAAACGGCCCGCTTGTGGCAGGCCGTTTTTTTGCTGAACCGCAGGCTTGTGACTTAAGCCTTGACGGTATCCGCTACGTCGCTGTAGTCCTTGATCTGGTCAAAGTTCATGTAGCGATAGATGTCAGCCGCGTTGGCGTTGATTACGCCGATGTTGGCCATGTACTCTTCCTTGGTCGGAATCTTGCCCAGCATCGCGCAGACAGCTGCCAGTTCGGCCGAGCCCAGGTAAACGCGGGTGTCCAGACCCAGACGGTTCGGGAAGTTACGGGTCGAAGTCGACATGGCGGTGCTGCCCTTGCGCACTTGTGCCTGGTTACCCATACACAGCGAGCAACCCGGCATTTCCATCCGCGCACCGGTGCGGCCCAGCACGCCGTAGTGGCCTTCTTCGGTCAGCTGATGCGCATCCATCTTGGTCGGCGGAGCAATCCACAGACGGGTCGGGATGTCGCTCTTGCCTTCCAGCAGCTTGGAAGCGGCACGGAAGTGACCGATATTGGTCATGCAGGAACCGATGAACACTTCGTCGATCTTGTCGCCAGCCACTTCCGACAGGAACTTGACGTCGTCCGGATCGTTCGGGCAAGCCAGGATCGGTTCTTTGATGTCGGCCAGATCGATTTCGATCACGGCAGCGTATTCCGCATCGGCATCGGCTTTCAGCAGCGACGGTGCGGCCAGCCATGCTTCCATCGATTTGATGCGGCGCTCCAGGGTGCGCGCATCGGCGTAACCGGTCGCGATCATCCACTTCATCAGTGCGATGTTCGATTTCAGGTATTCGGCGATCGGCTCTTGATCCAGCTGAACCGAGCAACCTGCGGCCGAACGTTCTGCCGATGCATCCGACAACTCAAATGCCTGCTCGACTTTCAGCTTCGGCAGACCTTCGATTTCCAGAATGCGGCCGGAGAAGATGTTTTTCTTGCCCTTCTTCTCAACAGTCAGCAGGCCAGCCTTGATCGCGTACAGCGGAATTGCGTTAACCAGATCGCGCAGGGTGATGCCTGGCTGCATTTCGCCCTTGAAGCGCACCAGCACCGATTCCGGCATATCCAGCGGCATCGCGCCGGTAGCTGCGGCAAACGCCACCAGACCGGAACCGGCCGGGAACGAGATACCGATCGGGAAACGGGTGTGCGAGTCGCCACCGGTACCAACGGTATCCGGCAACAGCAGGCGGTTCAGCCACGAGTGGATCACGCCATCGCCCGGACGCAGCGCAACGCCGCCACGGCTGGAGATGAACGCCGGCAGTTCGTGGTGCATTTTCACGTCAACCGGCTTCGGATAAGCGGCAGTGTGGCAGAACGACTGCATCACCATGTCGGCCGAGAAGCCCAGGCAAGCCAGGTCTTTCAGCTCGTCACGGGTCATCGGGCCGGTGGTGTCTTGCGAGCCAACGGTAGTCATGCGCGGTTCACAGTAGGTGCCCGGACGCACGCCCTGACCTTCCGGCAGACCACAGGCGCGGCCAACCATTTTCTGTGCTTGCGAGAAGCCCTTGCCACTGTCGGCCGGTGCTTTCGGCAGGCGGAACAGGGTCGATGCCGGCAGGCCCAGCGCTTCACGTGCCTTGGCAGTCAGGCCACGACCGATGATCAGCGGAATACGGCCACCGGCGCGAACTTCGTCCAGCAACACGTCGGATTTCAGTGCGAATTCAGCGATCACTTCGCCGTTTTTCTCGACTTTGCCGTCGTACGGGTAGAAGTCGATCACATCGCCCATGTCCATCTTGTTCACGTCAACTTCAACCGGCAACGCACCTGCGTCTTCCATGGTGTTGAAGAAAATCGGGGCAATCTTGGTGCCGAAGCAGAAACCGCCGAAGCGCTTGTTCGGTACGAACGGAATGTCGTCGCCAGTGAACCACAGCACCGAGTTGGTTGCCGATTTACGCGACGAACCGGTACCCACCACGTCGCCAACGTAGGCAATCGGGTTGCCCTTGGCTTGCAATGCGGCCAGTTGCTTGATCGGGCCGATCTTGCCCGGCTCGTCGGCTTCGATGCCAGGACGGGCGTTTTTCAGCATGGCCAGTGCATGCAGCGGGATGTCCGGACGCGACCACGCATCAGGAGCCGGCGACAGGTCGTCGGTATTGGTTTCACCGGTAACCTTGAACACGGTCAGGGTGATTTTCTTCGGCAGTTCCGGACGGCTGGTAAACCACTCGGCGTCAGCCCATGCCTGAACCACGCCCTTGGCGTTGGCGTTGCCGGCATCAGCCTTGGTTTTCACGTCATTGAAGAAATCGAATACCAGCAGGGTCTTTTTCAGACCTTCGGCAGCGATGGCGCCAACAGCAGCATCGTCCAGCAGGTCGATCAGCGGCTGAATGTTGTAACCACCGAGCATGGTGCCCAGCAGTTCAGTAGCTTTTTCACGGCTGATCAGCGGGCACTTTTCTTTGCCGAAAGCAACGGCGGCGAGGTAGGAAGCCTTGACCTTGGCAGCATCGTCCACGCCCGGCGGAACGCGGTTGGTGATCAGGTCAACCAGAAACGCTTCCTCACCTTGCGGCGGGTTTTTCAGCAATTCAACCAGACCTTCGGTTTGCTGGGCGCTGAGTGCGAGGGCGGGGATACCGAGTGCGGCACGCTCGGCGGCATGCTGGCGATAGGCTTCTAGCACGGCTTGAACCTTTCAAATAACAGGAGTTGCGAAGAAGAGACATTCCATATGCAGCAACTGCAACGGGATGCACATGAAAAACCTTCTCATTTTACGTTTTTGCCGCGGCGATGTGAAGGCGTTTTGTCAAGCGGACAGATCGGGATTTTCCCTGACAGACGAATGCCGGCGCATAGCCGGGACAGCGCCGAGCGGCTAAACTGGCGTATCACCCGCTCCCGGCCAAGAACGAGCTCATGACCAACTCCTCTGTCGCTCTGCCGCCGCGCGCCCTGCCGCTGCAAATCGTGATGGGCGCGCTGTTCTGCCTGCTGGTAGCCGGCGTCGGGCTGGCGATTGGCCTGTTCGGTTTTCGCGAAAGCCGCACCATGCTGCTGTCGGCCAGCCAGGAAGTATTTTCCCACGCCGACCGCCAGATGCAGCTGTCGGCGCTCAACCTGTTCCAGCCACTGCAAGCGGCAATAGAACAACTGGCGTACCACCCGGCCACCGGGCATAGCGACTGGCAGCAACGTCTGCCCGCCGTGGCAGCGCTGGCCGACATTCTCGATCGCAATGCCAGCGTAGCCTCGGTGTATATCGGTTATCTCAACGGCGACTTCATGATGCTGCGCCCACTGCGCAACCCTGCGGAGCGGCAACGCTGGCAGGCGCCGGATGCTGCCAGCTATTCGCTGGAACAAATTGACCGCCAAGCGCCGCAGATACGATACCAACGCCTGTATTTCGACCGGCAGCGGCAACGGATCGGCCAACGCAATGTTAGCGACGCCCCCCTCGATCCACGGCTGCGGCCATGGTTCAAGCTGGCGCACGGCAGCGACGGTGTAGCCATGACCAAGCCGTACATTTTCTTCAGCACGCACGACCCCGGCATCACGCTGACACGTCGGGCGAGCAGCGGCAGTGTGGTTGCAGCGGACCTGACGTTGCGCCAGCTGTCGGACGATCTGGCGGCAATCCATATCTCGCCATCGGCGCGCAAAGCACTGCTCGACGATGACGGCGGCACCATCGCCGGCATGCCGATGCCGCCGGCAACGACGGGCGCGACGCCATCCGGCAAGCTGGCGAACCAGCACGATCCGCTCATCAGCGGATTGCTGCGCGATTACCGCCAGCACAGCGCGATTGTCGATACCCGGGTCAACGGCATCGACTGGCTCGGCCATGCATCCAGGCTCTCGGTAGGCGGCCACGTCATGTGGCTGGTGCTGGCGGCGCCGCGTGATGAGCTGTTGCAGGATGCCACCCGGCTGCGCGACAAACAGCTGTGGCTGACGCTGCTGATCCTGTGCGCCTCAATGCCGCTGGCGTGGCAGGCCAGCCGCTGGGTGTCCAAGCCGCTGGCGCTGCTGGCGCACGAGGTACGCGCCATCGAGGCATTCGATTTTTCACGACCGATCACGCACCGCTCGTTCATCCGCGAGGTAGACCAGTTGGCGCAGACCATGAGCGGTATGAAAACGACCATCGCACGCTTTCTCGAACTCACCGCCGCGCTCAGTTCGGAACGCCAGCTGGAGCGACTGCTGCAGAAAGTGATGGATGAAACCGCCAACGTGCTCAACCCGAACGACTGCGCAATCTACCTGCGCGAAGACGATGGCTCGTTGCTCAAGGCCGCCGACCGCAGCGGCGGCGTGGAATTGCCGC
>CALMFQ010000187.1 GCA_937863215.1 uncultured Pseudomonadota bacterium | reverse complement strand
TGTGCCACCAGGCACCGGCCGTCGCCGCGGATAGCGCTCCGGTGGCGATCCGGGCACACTGCCGCCAGCCGGTGCTGCTGCCGCGCCTGCTCGACGGCCCGTGCAGCGGGCTGGCGACGTATCAGACCCGCGGCGGCGGCGTGGCATTGCAACGGCTGCTGCCAATGCCCGCGTCGGACGTCATTGAACAACTGGAAAGCGCCGGGCTGCGCGGCCGTGGCGGAGCCGGTTTTCCGGCTGCGCGCAAATGGGCGGCTGTCGCTGCTGCCAGCGGCACCCAGAAATACGTGGTGGCCAATGCCGACGAAGGCGATCCCGGCAGCTTCAGCGACAAAGTGTTGCTGGAGCAGAACCCGTTCCAGCTGATCGAGGCGATGATTATCGCCGGCCTGACTGTCGGCGCGACACAAGGCTACATCTACCTGCGGCGCGAATACCCGGCTGCGGCGAGCATGCTGCAGCAAGCCATCCAGCAAGCGTATGCCGCCGGCTGGCTCGGTAAAGCGGTGCTGGGTTCCAGCCATCACTTCGGGCTGCAACTGGTGATTGGCCACGGCAGTTATCTCTGCGGTGAAGAAACCGCGATGCTGAATGCCATCGAAGGCCAACGCCCGGAGGTGCGGATCAGACCGCCGCAGATCAGCGAGCATGGCCTTTATGGCCAGCCGACGCTGGTCAACAACGTCGAAACCCTGTGTGCCGTGCCGTGGATCATTCAAAATGGCGGTGCGGCCTATGCGGCGATGGGCACGGCTCACAGCAAAGGCACCAAGCTGCTGTCGCTGAATTCGCTGTTCAAGCGGCCCGGCCTGTACGAAGTCGAATTCGGTATTACGATCCGCCAGATTGTTGACGAGCTGGGCGGCGGCTTGCGGCGCGGCCGGCTCAAAGGCGTGATGATCGGCGGCCCGCTGGCCGGCATCGTGCCGCCATCCTTGCTGGATACGCCGCTCGACTACGACGCCTTGCACGCCATCGGTTGTGCGGTTGGCCACGGCGGTGTCATTGCCTTTGCCGACGACAGCAGCATTGCAGAAATTGTTGCCGAGGTATTCCGCTTCGGCGCCGGCGAATCGTGCGGCAAATGCACGCCGTGCCACCTTGGCAGCCCGGAGCTGGCGCGCAGTTTCGAAGCGGTGCTGGCTGGCGTCAGAATGCCGCGCCAGCGCTGGCACGAATTGATTGCCGCTCTTGCCAACGGCAGCCTGTGCGGCCATGGCCGGGGGCTGGCGGAATTTGCCTTGGCCATCGAGCGCCATTATCCGCAGGAGCTGGCGACATGTTTCGTCTAACCATCAATGGTGTCCCATTTGAATGTCCCGCCGGTACGTTGCTGCTGCAGGCGCTGCAAACGGCCGGCGCCAACGTGCCGCATTTGTGCCACGATGGCCGCCTCAAGCCCTACGGCGGCTGCCGGCTGTGTCTGGTCGAAGTTGACGGCGAGGCGCGGCCGGTTGCCAGTTGTGCCGCCGAGGTGCACGACGGCATGGTTGTCCACACCGATACGCCGGCGCTGCAGGCTTTGCGCAAAACCAACCTGGGCCTGCTGGCAAAACATTACCCGGTCGAGGCGCTGGCAGCCGAACCGCAACACCCGCTGCATCAGTTATTCGCCGAATACGGGGTGTTGCCGGGAGATAAAACGCAGCCACAGACGCTCCTCCCCCTTCAAGGGGGAGGTTGGGAGGGGGATGGGGGCAAATACGCGGCAAATGTTTTGCCAAACGCCCCCATCCCCACCCCAGCCCTCCCCTTGAAAGGGAGGGAGCACGTCCGGGGTAATGTAACGCTTGGCCAGCCAGTATTTAGCGACAACAGCCATCCCTATCTTGGCGTCGATATGTCGCGCTGCATCCACTGCAACCGCTGCGTGCGCATCTGCGACGAAGTGCAGGGGCAAAACGTCTGGGCGGTGTGGGGGCGGGGCGAAACCACGCATCTGGCGCCGGCCGATGGCGATACACTGATTCAGGCCGGCTGCGTCTCCTGCGGCGCCTGCGTTGATAGCTGCCCGAGCGGCGCCTTGTACGAC
>CALMFQ010000186.1 GCA_937863215.1 uncultured Pseudomonadota bacterium | reverse complement strand
AAGGCCAGCGCGAAGCCCTGAAAAAATTCACTCTCGACCTGACCGAACGTGCGCGCCAAGGCAAGCTCGACCCGGTGATCGGCCGCGACGATGAAATCCGCCGTGCGATCCAGGTATTGCAGCGCCGTACCAAAAACAACCCGGTGCTGATCGGCGAACCGGGTGTCGGTAAAACGGCCATTGTCGAAGGCCTGGCGCAGCGTATCGTCAACGGCGAAGTGCCGGATTCGCTGAAACACAAGCGGGTATTGGTGCTGGATATGGCCGCGCTGCTGGCCGGAGCCAAATATCGCGGCGAATTCGAAGAACGCCTGAAAGCGGTGCTCAACGATCTGGCCAAGGATGAAGGCAACACCATCGTCTTCATCGACGAAATCCACACCATGGTCGGCGCCGGCAAGGCCGAAGGCGCGATGGACGCCGGCAATATGCTGAAACCGGCGCTGGCGCGCGGCGAGCTGCATTGCCTGGGCGCCACCACGCTCGACGAATACCGCAAATACATCGAAAAAGATGCCGCGCTGGAGCGGCGCTTCCAGAAAGTGCTGGTGGACGAGCCGAGCGTCGAGGCCACTATCGCCATCCTGCGCGGCTTGCAGGAGAAATACGAAATCCACCACGGCGTCGATATCACCGACCCGGCGATTGTTGCTGCGGCTGAGCTTAGCCACCGTTACATCACCGACCGCTTTTTGCCGGACAAGGCAATCGACCTGATCGACGAAGCAGCCGCACGCATCAAGATGGAAATCGACTCCAAACCGGAGGTGATGGACAAACTCGACCGCCGCCTGATCCAGCTGAAAATCGAACGCGAAGCGGTGAAAAAGGAAAAAGACGAAGCCAGCCAGAAACGCCTGGGCCTGATCGAAACCGGAATCGGCACGCTGGAGAAGGAATACGCCGATCTGGAGGAAATCTGGAAAGCCGAAAAATCGCAGGTGCTCGGCGCGCAGACCATCCGTGAACAGCTCGACAAATTGAAGAACGAAATGGACGAAGCCAAGCGCAGCGGCAACTGGCAGAAGATGTCGGAAATCCAGTACGGCCAATTGCCGCAACTGGAGGCACAACTGAAGCGGGCAGAAGCCAGCGAAGGCAGCCAGCAGAAAAACAGGCTGCTGCGCACCCAGGTGGGTGCTGAAGAAATCGCCGAAGTGGTGAGCCGCGCGACCGGCATCCCGGTGAGCAAGATGATGCAGGGCGAGCGCGAAAAACTGCTGCAGATGGAAAACGTGCTGCACCAGCGCGTGGTCGGCCAGGACGAAGCCGTGACGCTGGTTTCCGACGCGATCCGTCGTTCGCGTTCCGGCCTGGGTGATCCGAACCGGCCCTACGGCTCGTTCCTATTCCTCGGCCCCACCGGCGTCGGCAAAACCGAGCTGTGCAAAACCCTGGCAACCTTCCTGTTCGATTCGGAAGAACACCTGATCCGCATCGACATGAGCGAGTTCATGGAGAAGCACAGTGTCGCCCGCCTGATCGGTGCACCTCCCGGCTATGTCGGCTACGAAGAAGGCGGCTACCTGACCGAAGCGGTGCGCCGCAAGC
>CALMFQ010000185.1 GCA_937863215.1 uncultured Pseudomonadota bacterium | reverse complement strand
CACGGGGTTCTGCACGTCTGGCGTGGTGCATGCGGAAATAGACATGGCCGGCTGTCTGCCGCTGCAGCGCGGCGGCGAATACCCGTTCGATTACAACGATCCGGACAAGCGGGCCAGGTTTTTGCACACGGTCGAAAGCATCCATTTCACCCGCCCGGTGGAATCGCTGGTACACGGTGCAACGGCGAGCCACCCGTTCCATGACATCGCCTATACCCTGAACCAGATACCGAATCACCCGCGGGCGCTGCAGGCCTTGTTGCGCCTTGCCGCACGTGAAAAAACCGGCAATATCCAGGGCTCATCGACCTCGGTCGAATGCTTCATCAAGCGGGCGATCGAATTCGCTCCCAACGATCTGGTGCCGCAGATGACGCTGGCGCAGTACTATGCGGCGCAGGGCAAGCAGGAGGCGGCGCTGAATCTGCTGCTGGCGGCGGAAAAGCAGGCGCCGGGCAACGCCAACCTGGCCTATAACATCGGCCTGCTGCAGGTCGATCTGAAGCGTTACGATGCAGCGCTTGAGCACGCCCATAGCGCCTACCTCGGCGGCTTTCCGTTGCCGGGGCTGCGCGACAAGCTGAAACGCGCCGGCGCTTGGCGCGATGCGGCGCCGCTTGCCGATGCCAAACCGGCAGTAGCGACACCGCCGGCGGATAGCGTAGCCAAACCCGCGCCGGCCGCTGCGGATGCGCCGCCGGTGCCTGCGGACAAGGCTGACAAGGCGGTTGCGGCAACCGTTGCCGCACCGGAGCAGCGGCCCGCCGATGCTGCAGCTGCGCCCAAGCCTTGAGCTGCTCGCAGCGCTGCTGGCGCTGGGCTGCGGCCAGCTGGCGACGGCTGCCGCAATCGGCGCCACGCCGGCCGATTACCGCGACAAGCTGAAGCTGTTGCAGCCGGGCGATGAGCTGCTGCTGGCGCCCGGCACCTACACCGAAGGCTTGCCGTTGCACCATCTGCAGGGTACGGCCCAGCAGCCGATCGTCATCCGTGCCGCCGGCAACCAGCCGGCGCGTCTGCTGGCCAGCGCGCGGCGCAACACCGTCAGCATTGTCGATTCCGCCTACCTGCAGCTGCGCGATCTGCTGCTCGACGGAAACGGCCAGCCGGCCGATGCGGTGCGTGCCGAGGGGTACGCCCGCTTTGCCCACCACATCACGCTGGAAAACCTGATTATTGTCAATCATGGCCGGGGGCAGGCGTTTGTCGGCATTTCCACCAAGTGTCCGGCGTGGAACTGGGTGATTCGCGGCAACCGCATTGTCGGTGCCGGCACCGGCATGTATCTGGGCAATTCGGACGGTCGCGCGCCATTCATCGCCGGGCTTATCGAGCACAATCTGATCGCTGGCTCGATCGGCTACAACCTGCAGATCAAGCATCAGGCGCCGCGCCCCGAGCTGCCCGGCATGCCGCAAGGGGTAAGCCGTACGCTTATCCGTCACAATGTGCTGATCAAGGATCGCAACAGCAGCGGCGGCGCGGATGCGCGGCCAAGCATGCTGGTCGGCCACTGGCCGCTGCAGGGGCCGGGCCAGGAAGACCGGTACGAGATTTACGGCAATTTCTTCTACCAGAATCCGGCCGAGGCGCTGTTTCAGGGCGAGGGCAATCTGGCTTTCTACAACAACCTGCTGGTCAACGATCAGGGCGACGGGGTGCATATCCAGCCGCACAACGATGTACCGCGCCGCATCGCGGTGTTTCACAATACCGTGTTGGCGCGCGGCAATGGCATCCGCGTGCATGGCGGACTGGTGCCGCCGGAGCAGCCGTTCCGGATCGCGGCGAATGCGGTGTTCGCCGGACAGCCGCTGAGCGGCGGCGAGCAGGAGCAGAATCTGACTGCTGCGCGCAGCGAGGCCAGCGTTTACCTGACTGCGCCGGATGCGCCTTTGGGCCGGCTGCGACTCGATCCGCTCCCGGGGCGATTGCTGGCGCCCGGCACCGGTCTCGAATGGATCGACGAATTCGGCGATGCCGAGCGCGATTACGACGGGCGCCGCCTCGGCCCGGCTTATCGCGGCGCATACGCCAAGACCGCGCTGGAGCCGTTGCGGCCCGGGCGCAAGCCGTTGCCGCGCAATCATTGACGCTGTGTGCCGGAAGCGGCTGACGTGCGCAAATTGCCCTGAACCCAAATGTACCGCCTGAGCTGAGGAATCCATGCCGATGGCCCGTTTTTCCGCTGTATGGGGACTGCTGCTGTTACTGTTGGCGGCCATGGCACATGGCGCGAGCTACCAGGCCACGCCGCAGTCCTACGATAAATTGCTGCGCCAGCTGCAGCCGGGCGACCGGCTGGAACTGCAGCCGGGAGAATATCGCTCCGGTTTACCGTTGTATAACCTGAACGGCCGTCCCGGCGCGCCGATCGTGATCAGCGGGCCGGAGTCGGGTAAGGCGGTAATCCTTGGCAACGATGGCGCCAATACGGTCGGTATTTACGATTCCAGCTATCTGGTGATCCGCCGGCTGACGCTGGACGGACGCAACAAGCCGGTCGATGCGGTCAAGGGCGAGGGGCATGGCCACTTCGCGCATCACATCACGCTGGAACAGCTGGAAATCGTTAACCACGGCGCCGATCAGTCGATTGTCGGCATTTCGACCAAATGCCCGGCGTGGAACTGGGTGGTGCGCAACAATCGCATCGTCGGTGCCGGCACCGGCATGTATTTCGGCAATTCCGACGGCACCGCACCGTTCATTGCCGGGCTGATCGAAAACAACGTCGTCACCGGCAGTCTCGGCTACGACCTGCAGATCAAGCACCAGAAGCCGCGGCCGCTGCTGGATGGCATGCCGAGCGCACCGGGCCGCACCATCATCCGCTACAACCGCTTCAGCAAGGACGACAACAGCTCGGCGGGGCCGCAGGCGCGACCCAATCTGCTGCTCGGCCACTGGCCGCTCAGCGGCATCGGCAGCGAGGACCGTTACGAGGTCTACGGCAACATTCTCGCCAACAATCCCGGCGAAGCCTTGCTGCAGGCGGAAGGCAATGTCGCCATCTACAACAACCTGTTTTACAACCTGCACGGCGACGCGCTGAATATCCAGCCGCACAACGATATTCCGCGCAATGTCGATATTTTCCACAACACCATCGTTGCCAGCGGCAGCGGCATTCGCCTGCTGTCCGGCGGGCATGCGCTGTTCTGGCCGCAGCGCATCGCCGCCAATGCGGTATTCGCCAATGCGCCGATTCGCGGCGGCATGCAGCGCGACAATCTGCAGCGTACGCCGCAGGAAGCCGGCCTGTATCTGCAGCGCCCGTTCGATGTGTCCGGTGCGCTCAGGCTCGATCCGGTGCCGGGCAAATTGGCGTTGCGTGGCGCGGGTGAATGGTGGATGGCGCAATATACCGATGCGACGGGCGATTTCAGCCGTCGCCCGGCCATGGGCAGTTACGTCGGCGCCTATGCGGCACCGGGGGGCGCAGTGCTGGAATTGGGCGCGTCTGCCAGTGGCGCCGGCACACGCCGCGATCTGCTGTTGCAGAGTGTGCTGGCCGGGCTGGCGGCATTGCTGCTGGG
>CALMFQ010000184.1 GCA_937863215.1 uncultured Pseudomonadota bacterium | reverse complement strand
CTGTACAAAATAACAGTATTTTGGCCGCTTGCCAAAATCATTGGCGCATCAGCATTAGATGAAGCGTGAACCGTAGCCGGCCGCGCGATGCTGGCCGCCCGGCTGGCTGCTGCATGTCGCTGGCTATGTCGTCTGGCGCATGCTGTTGGCTGTTGTCATGGCCGGATGGCACCAGGAAGCGAGCGGTGACGGTATGTGCCGCGACTCCTGTGCCAAGGCTGCGGCGAGCTTGAGCGGCGGCAGGGGATCCATGCTGAACCTGTCACGACTGATACCCGGGCAACAATTTTTTACAACAACTACGCTGCCGGATTGTGCCGGCCGGATGGGGAGTTTGGTAAAATTAATGTGAAATATTCCCATTAACGGATAAAAGGCTGTGCCGTGCGCAAGATGCGAATCGCCTATGTCGACCCGACGCCGGTTCCCGGCAATACGCCTGCTGCGCTGCAGATACTGCAAACCGTCGATGCGATTGCCGGGCAGAATGTCGCGATCGACGTCATCACGCCGGCATCGCCATCGGCGTCGGAGCACATCCTGGGGCGCCCGCTGGCCGGCTGTGCCGCATTGCGCCATCTGGCGAATTTGCAGCGGCGCTGGTTTTTTCCGTTCGCATCCAACAAGCCGTTTTACTGGCAGGCATTGTTCGCGCTGAAAAACCGTCATTACGATGCGCTGCTGGTGCGCAATCTCAAGCTTGCCGACCGCTTGCTAAGCAGCCGGCTGGCGCCGCCGCTGTATTTCGAAACGCACGAAATCTTTGCCCAGAGCTATCGCGAAACCGTCGCGCCACAGCTGGACAAATACCATCAACTGCAGGATATCGAGCGACGCGTGTACAGCAAGGCGCGCGGGATTTTTGCCATTACCTCGCTGCTGTCGGCCGATATCCGCAGCCATTACGGCGTCGATACCCCGTGCTGGGTGGTGCCGGACGGCGTGGACATGACGCTGGCGACGCAGGCGCTGGCAAACAGCCGCAAGCACGAGCGGGTCCGGCTGCTGTATTTCGGCAGCCTGCACCCGTGGAAAGGCGTGGAGTTTCTGATTGAGGCGATGCGCCTCATCGAGCGTGCCGATCTGGTGATTGCCGGCGGCAGCCCGCAGCGGATTGCCGAGCTGCAGCAATTGGCGCGCCGCTTTGCGGTGGCCGACCGGGTGCAGTTCGCCGGCTGGATCGAGCCGGTGAAACGCTTCGAATTCATCGCCGATTTCGATATCTGCATGCTGCCGTTGAGCGTCACCAGTATCGGCAGCCGCTACACCTCGCCGCTGAAACTGTTCGAATACATGGCGATGGGCAAGCCGGTAGTGGCGCCAGCGTTGCCGTCGGTGCACGAAGTGCTGCCACCGCAGCATTTCGGCGCATTCCAGGCGCGCCCGGAAGACCCGGCGGATCTCGCGCGCGTGGTCAATCTGCTGATTGCCCGCCCCGAGCTGCGCCACGCCTACGGCCGCCAGCTGCGCGAGCTGTCGCAACACTTTAGCTGGAGCCAGCGCGCCGGGCGCATGGTGGAGGTCATGCGCTCCGGTTGCACTGCCCTCAACGCGTAAGCGGCGCGGTACAGCCGCTGGCGTGAATTATTTCTTCAGGCACTCGCTCATGAATGCCTTGCGCTCGTCGCCTTTCTTGCCGGCGGCGTCCTTGTTACAGGTAGTCATTTTTTCCTGTTGCGCCTTTTTCTTGTTTTTCAGGCAATCGCTCATGAATGCCTTGCGTTCTGGGCCTTTCTTGTCGCTGGCTTCCTGATTGCACATTGCCATCTTGTTTTGCTGCTTGTTCGGCTCGTCGGCGGCGCGGGCGAGCAGTGGCAGGGCGATCAGGGCGGACAGCAGCAGGGTTTGCATGCGCATGGTGTGACTCCTCGTTGGTGGGTGAAAAAGCTTTCCGGATTTATGCGCCAGCGGCGCTGGCCGGTCAAGCCGGCTGTGTGCCGTCGAAGCGGTAGCTGCGGCCGATGTGCGCGATTTCGACCCGGTAATCGCGATACCAGCGCTCACGGCCAAGCTGCTGTGCCAGCTGGTGCTCGGCGTGGCATTTCCAGGCGAGGATGCTGGCTTCGTCCGGCCAGTAGGAGAGGGCGACTTCCTGCGTGCCTTCGCACACGGCGTGGAATTCCAGGCAGCCGAACTGCTGCAGCGCCAGCTCGCGCATTTTGGCCGCTACCTGGCTGTATTCGTTGTCGAGTTGGTCAGTCGTGGCGCGGAAAATGACGACGTACATGTATTGCTCCGTTGCAGATCAAAATCAGTTGGCCTGCAAGCCGCTCTGGCATTGGCTCACAGGCCGGCCTGCAGGCCGCATGGGTATTGGCTTGCAAGGCATCAGCCAAAAAATGCGTAAGTAACCGCCACCGCTGCGGCAAAGCCGACCACGTCGGCAAACAGGCCGCAGCCGGCGGCGTAGCGGGTGCGGCGGATGCCGACCGAGCCGAAATACACCGCCAGCACGTAGAAGGTGGTTTCGCTCGATCCCTGGATCACCGATACCAGCCGGCCGGCGAACGAATCGGCGCCCTGGGTGTGCATGGTGTCGAGCATCAGCGCCTTGGCGCCGCCGCCGGACAGGGTTTTCATGATGCCGGTCGGCAGGCCGTCGACCCAGCGTGCATCGAAACCGCCACCGGCCACCAGCCCGCGTAGCGCTCCGATTGCCAGTTCCATCGCACCGCTGGCACGCAGCAATGCAATTGCCACCAGCATCGCCACCAGGTAGGGAATAATGCGCACCGAGGTGTTGAAACCATCCTTGGCACCGTCGATGAAGGCTTCGTAGACGTCGACCTTCTTCAGCAGCGCGCCGACAATGAAGGCGCCGATCAGCAGCATCAGCGTGGCGTTGCTCAGCAGCGCCGATTGCGCCTGCATCTCGGCTGGCGGCAACCGCAAAAACCACCACGTGCCGCCGGCAACCAGCGCCGACATGCCGCCGAGGTAGGCCAGCACCACCGGATCGAACAATTTCAGCCGCTGGATCAGCGCGGTGAGGATCAGCCCGGACAGCGTCGAGACATACGTCGCCAGCAGGATCGGGATAAAGACATCGGTCGGATTGGCGGCGCCCAGCTGTGCGCGGTAGGCGAATACGGTGACCGGGAACAGCGTCACCGATGCGGTGTTGATCACCAGGAACAGGATTTGCGCGTTGCTGGCGGTGTCTTTGTGTGGATTCAGCGCCTGCAGTTCCTGCATCGCTTTCAGCCCCATCGGCGTGGCGGCGTTGTCGAGGCCGAGCATATTGGCGGCGATGTTCATGCTCATGCTGCCGAGCGCCGGATGGCCGGGCGGGATTTCCGGAAACAGCCGGGCGAACAGCGGCCCGAGCAGCCGCGCAATCGCCTGCACGAAGCCGGCACGTTCGCCGATCTGCATGATGCCGAGCCACAGCGTCATCACCCCGGACAGCGCGATGGCGATATCGAAGCCGGTTTTGGCGCTGTCGAACATCGCCTTGGTCAGCTGGCCGAATATTTCCGGATGACCGAGCACGAAACCTTGCCAGGCGGCGGTGGCCAGTGCGGTGAGAATGAAGCCGGCCCAGATGAGGTTGAGCATGGAGAATTGCCAGCGGCAGCGGAGAAAGCCGCGATCTTAGCAGTTTGCGCGGCGCTCAAGCGAGCGGTGTATCGGCCATGGCTGCGCCGCTGACGACGCGGTTGCGCCCTTGATGCTTGGCCCGATACAGCAGAGCGTCGGCGCTGCCGAGCAGGATGTCGGCGCTTTGTCCTGCTGCCGGCGTGATCCAGGTGGCGCCAACGCTGACGCTGAGCGGAATCGGCTGGCCGTCGTAACAGAATTGCAGCGCGGCGATCTTGCTGCGAATCGCTTCGCCCATGTGGCGCGTGCCGGCATCATCGGTGTACGGCAGCAGCACAGCAAACTCTTCACCGCCGTAGCGCACCGCTGCGTCACCGGGGCGGTGCACGCAGGCGGCAATCGTCCCGGCGACGCAGCGCAGCGCCGCATCGCCGGCCGGATGGCCATAGCGGTCGTTGACCTGCTTGAAATGATCGATATCCAGCATCAGCAGCGCCAGCGGCTGCTGCTCACGCTGCGCCGTGCGCCACAATGCCTGCAGATATTCGTCGAAATACTTGCGGTTATACAGGCCGGTCAACGCATCTTGCATGGTCAGCCGGTACAGCTGTTCGTTGCTGTGAGTCAGATCGCGCAAGGCCTGATGCAGCGCCAGCGTCCGTTCACCGACGCGCTGCTCCAGCTCGGCGGCGTGCGCCTGCTGCAGGCGCTGGTTGTCTTCCTGCGCCAGCTTCAGCCGGTGTGCCAGCGCGAACGACAGCAGCGTGATTTCCAGCATCGAGCCGACCGGCATGCCGTAGCCGGTAAGCAGGTTGTCCGGCGCCAGATTGAGCATGGTCAGGCCGTTGGCGAGAAAGCCCAGCAGCAATACCGCGAATGCAATCAGGAAATAGCGTGCCGGCCGGTAGCCGCGCCACCATAGCCGGCCGGAGATCGCCAGCAGAGCCAGCGGCGCGATCAGGCTGGCGACGATGCTGCTGCGGATGATCGGGCCGTAGGCGGTGAAAAACGATGCCGCGCCAAGTATGGCGAACAGCCAGACGAAAGCGTCGATAACCCTGGCCGCCGCCGGCCATTGCTGGCGCAATTGCAAAAAGCGCAGGCTGAACAGGCCGAGAAATACCGCGGTCACGCCCATTCCCAGCGGCAGGGCGATATTGTTCAGATGCCGCTCCGGCCACAGGTATTCGCTGCCGATGCCGTAGAAAGTCGCCTGCACCACACCGAAGCTGGCAATGTACAGCACGTAGTACAGATAGCCGCGCTCGCGCAGCGACAGGTACAGCAGCAGGTTGTACACCAGCATCGCCAGCAGCGTGCCGGCGTAGATGCCGGCCAGCAATTGATCGCGGTGATCGGCTTCCTGCAACAGTTGCGGCGTGGTGATGGCGAGCGGCAGCAGCAGCGTGCCGGCCGAGCGCGCCTGCAGGTACAGCGTGGCGCTTTCGCCTGGCGGCAGCTGGAAACGGAACACAAAGTGCCGGTGGCGTACCGGCCGCAGCGCGAACGGCCGGCTGTCGCCGGCGGCCTGATGGAGCAACCGGCCATGCCGGTCCAGCAGGTAGAAATCGACGCAATCGAGCTGCGAATATTGCAGTGCCAGCAGCCAGTCGTCGTTGCTGCTCCGGTTGTGCAGTTCGGTGCGCAGCCAGACGGTGGCGTCGCTGTAGCCGAAATTGGCCACCTGCTGCGTGACCGGGGTGAAGCGGCCGGCAAAGGCCGGTGCGGCGACCTCGGCGATGCCCAGCCGGTTGCCGGCATCCTGCAGATAGCTCAGTTCGCGCCCCAGCTGCAGCGGCAGCCGGGTAGCGTCGAGCGTGACTGCCGCCAGCAGCGGCTGCGCCACAAGCAATAGCAGCAGCGCCAGCAGCAGGCGGACCGGCACGCCCGGGTGCCGCATCGCGTCAGGAAGGGTCGCGGTTGGCGACGACAATCTGCACCAGTTCGGCCAGCGAATGCGCACCGACCTTTTCCATCACCTTGGCGCGATGCGCTTCGACCGTCTTGATGCTGATGTCGAGCTGGTCGGCGATCAGCTTGTTGAGCTTGCCGGCCACCACCAGCTCCATCACCTCGCGTTCGCGCGGCGTCAGGCTTGCCAGCCGGCTTTGCGCGCTGCTAGCCTGCTGCAGGCGTTCGCGCTGCTGCCGGTCGTGTTCCAGGCTGCGTTCGATGATCGCCAGCAGATCCTTGTCGTTGAACGGCTTTTCCAGAAAGTCGATTGCGCCGTGCTTGACTGCCTGTACTGCCATCGGCACGTCGCCGTGGCCGGTGATGAAAATCACCGGGATCGCATAGTGCAGCTCGGCGAGCTTTTCCTGCAGCTCCAGCCCGCTCATTCCCGGCATGCGCACGTCCACCACCAGACAGCCGGGCAGGCTCGGCGAATAAGCGGCGAGAAACGCCTCGGCCGAATCGAACAGCGCGACTTTCAGCCCTTTCGATTCAAGCAGCCATTGCAGCGAGTCGCGCACGGCCTCTTCGTCGTCGACGACAAATACGGTGGGTTTGTTCATGATGGATGACTTTGCTACGGACAATTGATTGTAGCCGGATTCGGGCAGCGCATCAGGCGCAAAAAAGCCCGACGGCGTGCCGTCGGGCCGATTGCCGCTGCGAGCGGATTACTTCTTGGCTGTTGCGCCAGCGCTGGTCGGCAGTGCGCCCAGGCCTACGGCCGAAGCCATTTTCGGCAGGCCGGTGACGATGCTGCTGGCAGTGCCCAGCTGGTTCGAGATCGAGCTGGAAACGTCGGTCAGCTCGCCGGCGCGCATCAGCAGCAGCGGGTTGCTGCGTACTGCGCCGATCAGGCCCTTGCTCTGGGTCAGCAGTTCCTTGTCTTTCAGTGTGCCGAGGGTGAAGTTGTAGATCGCGGTGTTCATCGCGGCTTTCTGTTCGGCGCTCAGCAGTTTCGGCGTTTCGCGCGACTGCTTGTCCCAGTCAACCTTGCTCAGGCGGGCCATCTGCTCGGCGACCAGCTGCTGCAGCATTTCCGCGCGTTTGGCCGGGTCGGCGATGTTGTTGGCTTCCAGCACCTTGGCATTGTGGGCGGCAACGTCTTTCTGCGGCACCATGGTCTTGAACAGGGTATCGGTCGAAGCAGTGATCAGGCCGTCGGCTTCCTTGGCGGTTGCCAGAAAGCTGTCCAGATCGCCGGCGGAAACGCTCGGTTTGCCGGCTGCATCGGCCTTGGCACCGCCCACGGCGCTCTTGGCGATGCCACCCAGATCGCCCAGGCCGAATGCATTGGCCTGGCCGGCGCTCAGCGCGATCGCGATCATGCTTGTCAGAATCAGCTTGTTCATGGAACTTCCTTTGTTGTGATTGAGAGAGAAACCTGTATCCGGCAGTCGCGGCAGGCTGCCGGGAACATTGGTGTTGCGGGGCGGGTGTCGAGGCCCCGTGCCGGCCGTGGCCGGCAAAGCGGGCGCCATTCTGTGGCAAATGGGGGTGGAAGTAAATGCTTATGGCATAATTTAGCGCTTGCTAATGTAGCGGAAAATTGCCTGCAAACAAGCAGCTACGCCGGCTGCAGCGCTATTGCTGGGCCAGCGGCAGGGTAAAACGGAAGATGGTGCCGCCTGCTGGATTGGCTTCGTCCCACAGCTGTCCGTGGTGAAATTCGATGATCGAGCGGCAGATATTGAGGCCCATGCCCATGCCGTGCGGCTTGGTGGTAAAGAATGGCGCGAACAGCTTGGCGCGGCTGGCTTCGGTGATGCCGTGGCCGCGATCGGTGACGCTGATCAGCAGCTGGGTATTATCCTTGCGGCCCACGCTGAGGAGCAATTGCCGCTCCGGCATTGGCGTGGCGTGCATGGCTTCGATGGCGTTGCGCAGCAGATTGAGCAATACCTGCTCGATCATGATGCGGTCGGCGATCACTTCCGGCAGATCCGCTTCGATCTGCAGTTCCAGTTGCACGCCGGATTTGCGCGCGTCGATTTCGGCAAAGCCGAGCGTGGCGTCGATGATGTCGCCGACCTGGCAGCTGCTGCGGTCGGGCGCACTTTTTTTCACGAATTCGCGAATGCGGCGGATGATGGTGCCGGCGCGTTCGGCCTGGGTGCTGGCTTTCTGCATTACGCCGAGCAATTCCTGCGGCGTGGTG
>CALMFQ010000183.1 GCA_937863215.1 uncultured Pseudomonadota bacterium | reverse complement strand
GCGGGCTGGGAGCGGCAGGTAGACGGAACCACGGGGCATACAGTGCCGGCGCAAGCAGCAGGGTGGTGGCGGTGCCGGCGGCAATGCCGCCAATCAGCACATAAGCCAGCGGACCCCAGAAGCTGTCGTGGGTGAGCGGCACGAAGGCCAGCACTGCCGCCAGCGCTGTCAACACCACCGGGCGGGCACGCTGCACGGCCGCCTCAATCACGCCATCGAATGGTGCCATGCCGGCGGCAAAGTTATCGGCTACCTGCTGCGTCAGGATCAGCGTGTTGCGCATCAGGATGCCCGCCAGTCCGGTCAGCCCCAGCAGCGCGACGAAGCCGAATGGCTGCTTGAACAGCAACAGCGCGATCACTGCGCCGATCAGACCGAGCGGTGCGGTGGCCAGCACCATGAAGGTGCCGGAGAAGGTGCGCATCTGCAGCATGATGAAGATCAGCATGAAGGCAAACATTGCCGGTTGCAGCGCGGTGATCGAGGCATCGGCCTTGCTCGACTGCTCGATCGAGCCGGCGATGTCGATACGGTAGCCGGCAGGCAGCCCGGCACGCACCTTGGCCAGCGCCTGCCATACCGCTGCCGTGACATCGTTTGGCTGGCCGCTGTGCAAATCGGCCTGCACGGCAACAAATGGTTCGCGGTTGTAGCGTTTGATCACGGGTTCCTCGAAACGCGCTTCAACCCGACCCAGCTGGCTGACGGGCAACTTGCGGCCGTCGCGGCTGAGGATTTCCAGTTCCGCCAGCTGATCGGCATTGATGGTCTTTCCGCCAATTGCGCCGCGGGCATACACGTCCACGCTGCGGATATCCTGGCGTAACTGGGTGATCGGCATTCCCTCAAGCTGGAACTGCAGTTGCTGCGAGACATCTTGCGGCGTCAGCCCCAGCAGCCGCAGCCTTTCCCTGTCCATCGACAGGTGCAGCACCGGCGAACGGCTGTCCCAGTCCAGATGTGGGTTGGTCAGATGCCGGTCGGCAGCCATCACCTCGCGCACCTGATGGCCGATTTGCCGCAATTTGAGCGGATCGGGCCCGGTGATGCGAAATGCCACTGGCCAAGGCACCGGCGGGCCATACATCAGCCGGTAGACCCGCACCCGGGCTTCCGGGAATTCGCCGCGGTCGATGTGCTGCTGCAGGCGGGTTATGGTCCGGTCGCGTGCGGCAACATCCTGTGCCACCGCAATGAGCTTGGCGAAGGCAGGATCAGGCGGTTCCGGGTTGGCGGAGATGAAAAAGCGCGGTGCGCCACCGCCGACGTAGGCCGATAGCGATTTGACGTCGGCCAGTGGAGCGAGAATCGCCTCGATGCGTTTGACGGTGCGGTCGGTGGTGCCAATGGCGCTGCCCGGCGGCAGATCGACACTGACCAGCACTTCGGTGCGGTCGGAGCTGGGGAAAAACTGTTTCTGCACCACAAAGGCCATGCCCAGACCCGCCAGCAGCAACAGCCCGAGCGTTGCCGCCACCACCGTCTTGCGATAATGCACGCACCAGGCAATCAGGCGCCGCAGGCGCCGGTAAAACGCCGTCTGGTACAGATCGTTGTGGCTGTGTTCCGTTTGCTGCGCCACTTGTGGCAGCAGGCGTACCCCGAGATAGGGCACAAAGGTGACCGCCACCAGCCACGACACCAGCAAGGCGAGCGCCAGCACCCAGAATATATTGCCGGCGTATTCGCCCACGCCGGAGCGGGCAAAGCCGATGGGAAAAAAGCCGGCCGCGGTGACCAGCGTGCCAAACAGCATCGGCGCCGCGGTGACACTCCAGGCGTGCGCAGCCGCGTGAATCCGCTCCCAGCCCTGTTCCATTTTCACCAGCATCATCTCTACGGCGATGATGGCGTCGTCCACCAGCAGCCCGAGCGCGATGATCAGCGCGCCGAGCGTGATGCGGTCGAGGTTGATGCCCATCAGCTTCATCGCCAGAAAGGTGATGCCCAGCGTCAACGGCACCGCAATGCCGACGATCAGGCCGGCGCGCAGGCCGATGGCCAGCACGCTGACCGCCACCACCACCGCAACCGCCACCATGAATTTAAGCTGGAACAGGTTGACTGCGTGGTGGATCGCTTCGGTCTGATCGGTCAGCACATCCAGCGACATGCCCAGTGGCAAGGCCTGCCGTTCCGCGCCGATGAAGTCGCTGAGGCGCTGGCCAAATGCCAGCCCGTTCTGGCCTTTCTGCATCACCACTCCCAGTAGCAGTGCATCCTTGCCACGCGAGCGCACCAGATAGCTGGGGGGATCTTCATAACCCTGGCGGATGGTGGCCAGGTCGGACAGTTTCAGCAGCCGGTTGCCAATGCGGATCGGCACTGCCGCCAGTTGTGCAGGATCGGACAAATCGTTGTCGAGTCGCAGATACAGCCGTGGGCCGGCCGTTTCCAGCCGCCCGGCGGGCAGCAGCCGGTTGTTGGCGTCGATCGCCTCGAATACCGCTTGCGGCGAGGTGCCCAGGTTCAGCAGCCGTGTCGTGTCGAATTCCAGAAATACCCGCTCGCTGCGTTCGCCCAGCAGCAGTGCCTTGTGTGTGCCTTCCACGCGCCGCAGGCGGTCGCGGATGGCCTCGGCTTCGCGGGTCAGCTCGCGCATCGGCAGGCCCGGTGCGCTGATCGCCATCAGCTTGAAATACACATCGGAGAAATCGTCGTTGACGATCGGGCCAATCACCCCGGCCGGCAGGCTGCGGGCCTCATCCTGCATGCGCTTGCGTACTTCGTAAAACAGATCGGGGACTTTGGATTGCGGGGTGTAATCGTGAAACTCCACCTGCAGATTGGCCTGTCCGGGGCGAACCGTGGTTTCGACGCGATACAGGTATTCCACTTCCTGAATGCGTTTTTCCAGGCGATCGACCACCTGCCGTTGCAGCTCCTGCGGCGTGGCGCCGGGCCATGCCACACTGACCATCATCACCCGCACCGTAAACGCGGGGTCTTCCGCCCGCCCCAGCGAGAGGAACGAATACGCCCCGGCCAGCATCGACAGGATCAGGAAGAACAGGGTAATGGTGCGCTCGCGTACCGCCAGCGCCGAGAGATTGGGAAAGCTCATTGCCCCAGCTCCCGCACCGCCATATTGTCGATCAGCAGGTGCGTGCCCAGTGCCACCACCTTATCGCTGGCGGACAGGGGGGCGCGGATGCGCGCACTGTGCTGATCCAGCGCCAGCAGACTGATCGGCACCGGCTGCACCCGGCCTTGCTTGATCTGCCACACGCGCGGCCCTGTGCCGCGTTCATCGATGGCCGCCAGCGGCACCGAGAAATCGCCCTCGGCAGCCGCCTGCGGTCTGCTGAAGCGGGTGCGCAGCACGGCGCCCAGCAGCAATGAGCCGGCCGGTTGCTGCACGGTGTAGCGGGCGCGCCGGGTGCGGCTGTAGGGATCGACCGCACCGGCGGTTTCGCGCAACTTGAGCGCCAGCGTGCTGCCATCCGCCAGCACTGCGCTGCCGCTGGCCGGCGGTGTCTGGTTCTCGGGGAAATACACTTCTACTTCCCGCTCGCCGGCCTGCGCCAGCATGGCCACTGGCTGGCCCGCGCCCACCACTTGCCCGGTTTCACCGCTGACCTCGGTCAGCACGCCGCCTGCTGGCGCTTGCAGTCGGGCATAGCCCAGGCCGTTGCGGGCCTGCGCCAGCCGGGCGCTGGCTGCAGCGTGTTGCGATTGCATCTGGCGTTGCAACAGCTGCACCTGTTCCAGCGCCTGGGCACTGGTAAATTGCTGCTCCAGCAATTTGCGCTGGCGCGCCAGCTCGGCATTGGCGTTGGCCAGTGCCGATTCGGCAGCGGCCAGATCGGCTTCGGCGGCCCGCACCATTTGCTGCAGATCGCGCTGATCCAGCTCGAACAGCACTTGTCCGGCCGTGACCGTTTGCCCGGCATCCACTGCCCGGCGTGCAATCCGCCCTGGCACCTGAAAACCCAGCGGCGATTCGACCCGCGCCCGCACCGTGCCCGACAGGCCGAGCGTCATGCCCGGGCTGCCGCCCAGTGTTACGGTTTTTACCAGTGGCGGCGGCGTTGGTGCGGCCTGTTCGGGTGTTGCGACACACGCCGAGACTCCGGCAGCCGATAACAACAGTAGCAGGGTGGGGGCACGCATCTATCTCGCTCCAATATTGTTGGTGAATGCCCTGGCACCGCACAGGCTCGGGCCGCGCATCCGGGATGCGCGGCACACGGTGCGGGCATGTTATTGATGTTTATAATTGAACAGTAGTGTTCAAAACATGTCAAATCATATCTGGAATGGATAGTAGTGTTGATTGATTGACGCTGTTGCTGCATTGATGTTCCAATGCGCGCCAATGGCTAATTTCTGGGAGAGCGAGCGAGTGATCATTCCTGCCGAACCGGTCAGCCCGGTACTCAAACGTATTCATCAGGCGGCGCTGCGGCTGTTTGCCGAAACCGGCGCCACCCAGGTCAGCGTCAGTGAACTGGCGCAGGCGGCCGGTGTGGCACGCGGTACGATCTACAACAACCTCCCGGCGCCGGAGGCGTTGTTCCAGGTGATCGCCAGCGAGCTGGGAGAGGAAATGCATCAGCGCGTGCTCGCCAGCTTTGCGCCGGCCGACAGCCCGCCACAGAGGCTGGCGAACGGTGTGCGTTTTTTCATTCGTCGTACGCATGAAGAGCCGGATTGGGGGCGCTTTTTGTGCCGTTTTGCCTTTAGCAGCGAATCGATGCACATCACAATCAACAGCCCGCTGGCGCAGGAGATCGTGGCCGGCACGCAGGCGGGCTACTTTCATCTGCAGCCGCAACAATCGCTGGCGGCCGTGGCGCTGATTGGCGGCTCGGTGTTGAGCTCGATGCTGCTGGTGCGCGAAGGTCTGCGCACTTGGCGCGATGCCGGCGCCGATTGTGCCGAGCTGCTGCTGCGGGCGCTCGGTGTGCCGGCGGACGAGGCGCGCCAGCTGGCCGTGTCCGAGCTGCCGCCGTTGTTGCCCGCCACGGCCTGATTCGACCAGCGCAGGCAGGTTGCCAGTCAGGCAATCCATCGTTTCTGAATGGTTTTTCAAGCGGGGAAACACCCGCTGCAAGCGAGATACATAAACAATTAAATCGATTGATTTAGTGTTGGGCGGCGGTTACCATCATGACGATGTAATGTCGGGGGGCTTGCTGTTGCCCGATAAAAATAAAGAAAAAACGAGGAGAAATGCCATGTCACTGATCAGCCTGCGGGCCGTCAGGAAAACCTATCATCTCGGCGTGACCGAGGTGCATGCGCTGAAAGGTATCGATCTCGATATCGAGCAGGGCGAATTCACTGCGGTATGGGGGCCATCCGGCAGCGGCAAAAGCTCGCTGCTGAACCTGATCGGCATGCTCGATGCGCCGTCGTCCGGGCAGGTGTTGCTGAATGACAAGCCGATCAACGATCTGAGCGACGACCAGCGCGCCGAAATGCGCAACGCCAAGATCGGTTTCGTGTTTCAGAACTTCAACCTGGTGCCGGTGTTGTCGGCGCAGGAAAACGTCGCACTGCCGCTGCAGATTCGCGGTATGGCGGCGGCCGAGGCCGAGCAAAAGGCCGCTGCGGCGCTGGCCGAAGTCGGCCTGGCGGAGCATGCGCAACGTCGCCCGGACTTGCTTTCCGGCGGCCAGCGCCAGCGTGTGGCGATTGCCCGGGCGTTGGTGACGCAGCCGGAAATCGTCATCGCCGACGAACCGACCGCCAACCTCGATGCCGAAAACAGCCGGCTGGTGATCGAGCTGATGCGCGACATGAACCAGCGGCACAAGGTCACGTTCCTGTTCTCCACCCACGATCCACGCCTGATCGACAAAGTCGGCCGGCTGATCAAACTGGCCGATGGCCAACTGGTAAATGGAGAACAGGCATGATTTCGCTCAAACTCGGCCTGCGCAATATCTGGAAAAACCGCCGCCGCAGCTTTACCACCCTGCTGGCGGTAGCGATCGGTTTCACCGCGATCAACCTGTTCGCCGGCTACATTCACAGCGTTTACACCGGCATCAAGAAAATCGCCATCCACGGCGAGGCGCTCGGCCACCTGACCGTGGTCAAGCGCGGTTATTACACCGAAGGCAAATTGCACCCGGAAAAATACATGCTCGGCAAAGCCGATCTGGACAAGGCGATGGCGCTGATTCGCGCCGAGCCGGGGGTGCGGCTGGTCAGCCCGCGCCTGTCGCTGGCCGGGCTGGTATCGAATGGCCGTGCCTCGACCATTTTCCTTGCCGAAGGTGAAATCCCCGAAGATTCGGTGAAAATCCGCACCGGCTCGGTCCGCACCCCGCCGTCGATGCTGAACCGCGATCTGCCCAATGCCGGCCTGCTGTCGTCCGATCTGGCCAACCTGCTCGGGGTGAAAAAAGGCCAGACGGTGGTGCTGATGAGCAGCACGCTGGAAGGCCAGACCAACGCGCTGGATCTGGAGGTGCAGGACACCTTCAACACCGGTAACGCCGCCACCAACGACAAGTTTGCGCTGCTGCCGTTTGCCTACGCGCAAAGCCTGGTCGATACCCAGGGCGCCAGCCGCATCACCGTGTTGCTCGATCCGGCGCACGACGACGCCAACGCCATGCGCCAGCGCCTGCTGCAGAAGCTCAACGCCGCCGGGCTGGATGTCGAAATCAAGACCTGGCTCGACCTGTCGCTGTTCTACAAGCAGGTGAAAAACATGTTCGACCTGATCTTCCTGTTCCTGTTCACCATCGTCTTCATCGTGGTGCTGATGAGTATCACCAACACCATGACCACCAGCGTGCTGGAACGCACCCGCGAAATCGGCACGCTGCGTTCGCTTGGCATGAAACGGCGCAAGATCATGGAGCTGTTTGCGGTGGAAGGTGCCATGCTCGGCCTGTTCGGCTGCGTGGCCGGATTATTGATGACCTGGTTCGGCACCTGGCTGGTGCGGATTGCCAACATCCGCTACATCCCGCCTTCGTCGTCGGATGAAGTGCCGCTGTGGGTCAACTATGTGCCGGAAATGCAGTTCGGCAGCCTGCTGCTACTGGCCATCGTCGCCATGCTCGCCGCCCTGCTGCCGGCCCGCCGCGCCGCCAATACCGAAATCGTCGATGCCCTCGGCCACGTATAAAGGACACTCCATGCTGAAACTCAAATCAACACTGGCGCTGCTGGCGCTCCTGGCCGGCGCGGCCCACGCCGCACCGGACGCAAAGGAAATCCTGCAGCACGCCGATATGGCGCGCGGCGGCGGTCTGCCGGGGCTGACCTGGTCGATCGAACTGGAAGCGCGCGACGAAGAGGGCGAACAGAAGCGCAGCATGACGGTGAAAGCCGACGCCAACAACAGCCTGGTCGAGTTTCTCGCGCCGGAAAAGGTCAAGGGCCAGCAGATGGTGATGCTCGGCCGCAATATGTGGTTCGTGCGGCCTGGCCTGTCCAAGCCGGTGCCGATGTCGCCGCGCCAGCGCCTGATCGGCATGGCATCCAACGGCGACGTCGCATCGACCAACTATTCCGGCGACTACAGCGCCAGACTGCTGAAAGAGGAAAACATCAACAACGAAGACTGCTACCTGCTGGAGCTGAACGCCGCCAGCAAGGGCGTCACCTACGACAAAATCCTCTACTGGGTATCGAAAAAGCGCGGCGTCGGCGTCAAGGCCGAGTTCTACACGCTGTCGGGCA
>CALMFQ010000182.1 GCA_937863215.1 uncultured Pseudomonadota bacterium | reverse complement strand
CTGCAGCAGATGTATTTCGATTGCGTTACCGGCAAGTCGGAAAAACACGCCGACTGGCTGACTCTGGTCAAGTGAGGCAGGGCATGAGCGAGCAACTGAAGGAAAACACCGCGCGCGTGATTGAAGTCACTGCCAAGGATCTGCCGCTGCATTGCCCGATGCCGGACATGGTCAAATGGAATTCGCATCCGCGCGTGTTCCTGCCGGTGCAGAAAACCGGCGAGGCGCTGTGCCCGTATTGCGGTACGCTGTACAAGCTGAATGGCCCGGTTGGTCACGGCCACTAAGCTGTTGCGCAGATTGCGATGATGTCTGACGGGCCGGATTGCGATTCCGGCCCGTTTGTTTTGGAGATGCGATGTATTCGGTTCTGGTAGTGGCGCCGGCCTGGGTTGGCGACAGCGTGATGGCGCAGCCCTTGTACCGTTTGCTGGCCGAGCGCCACCCCGATCTGGCGCTGGATGTGCTGGCGCCGGGCTGGACCTTGCCGCTGCTGCAGCGTATGCCAGAGGTACGCAACGCCATCGAAAATCCGTTTGCCCACGGCCAGCTGCGCTTGGGCGCGCGCCGCGCTTTGGGTGTTGCGTTACGTAACGAAAATTACGATCAGGCCATCGTACTGCCGAATTCGCTGAAATCGGCGTTGATCCCATGGTTTGCCAATATTCCGCGCCGCACCGGTTTTGTCGGCGAAATGCGTTACGGCCTGCTCAACGATGCGCGCAAGCTCGATGCAGCCGCGCTGCCGCTGATGGTCGAACGTTTTGCTGCACTGGCGGGCGATCGCGGCGAGCCGCTGCGCCGCCCGGTAGCGCCGCCGCGCATGTTGGTAGAGCGGCAGCAGGCCGCAGCGGTTGCGGCTCAGCTTGGCTTGACGCTCGACCGGCCTGCGGTGGCGTTCTGCCCCGGTGCCGAATACGGGCCGGCCAAACGCTGGCCGGTAGAGCATTTCGCCAGCCTGGCGCAAAAACTGGTGGCCGATGGCTGCCAGGTATGGATTTTCGGCTCGGGCAAGGATCGTGAGATCGGCACCGCCATTGCCACGTTGGCAGGCCTGAAGCAGGTGATCAATCTCGCTGGCCGTACCGGCCTGGATCAGGCGGTCGATCTACTCGCGCTTGCCGCAGTGGTGGTTACCAACGATTCCGGCCTGATGCACGTCGCAGCTGCGCTGGAGCGCCCGATTGTCGCGCTGTTCGGCTCGTCCAGCCCCGGCTTCACCCCGCCGCTCAGCGAGCGGGCACAGGTGCTGTCGCTCAATCTCGCCTGCAGCCCGTGTTTCAAGCGCGAATGCCCGCTCGGCCATCTCGATTGCCTGAACAAGCTGCTGCCCGAGCAAGTACTGCGCGCAGTACGGCAGGCATTGCAACAATACTCTGCCGGCTGAATCTACGCACTTTTTCCGCCTGCCTCCCGGCGCTACGGATGCGCTGCCGAATTGATTGCGCACCGCTGCGGATATTGCTGCAGCGCGGTCGCCTGTGCTCTGTTCCATTACTTGCCGCGCTTGTTTTTGCTTGTATCATTTTCTGCTGATATTCCGTTGGCTTAATTAAGCCTGTTTCTCAGCTATCTATTGAAAATCGTTAATTAATAATATATTTTGCTGGTGCAATAATGATGCAGGCATGAGTTGCCGATACAAAAAAATACGAATGGCAACGTGAGTCGGGCGCGACAGGGGAGAGTTTCGGCAATGATCAACGCGTCATCGGCTCCGGAGTCGGACAGGCTCTGGGGCTATCTGGGCCGGTCGTTGGTACTGGCGGTGTTTTTGGCGGTGGCAACGCTGTTCGGTTCGGTGTTTGCTGCTGGTTTGGCTGGCGTCTCGTTGCTCTGGCTGGTTTCCGGTGTAGCGACGGCTGGCCTGTTGCTGCTCGGCCCGGCGTATTGGCCGACTGTCGCACTGGCGGCTTTTTTCAGCGGCATGGCCTGTGGCATGTCGGCGCAACAGGCTTGGTTGCTGGCACTGGGCAGTGCCATCGGGGCGCTGTTATCGGTGACGGCAATGCGCAGGCTGGTGGCCAATGTCCGTGCATTGGAAAGCCTGCGCGACCTGTTTTACCTGACCAGTATCGGTGCCCTGTGCAACAGCATGGTGCTGGCTACATTTGCTACGCTTGCCGCACATCTGGCCGGCAATCCTGCAGGCCTGTCGCTACATCGGATCTGGCTGTTGTGGTGGGCTGCCGGTATCAACGGTATCCTGCTGGTGGTGCCGCTGGTCCTGAGCCTGGCCAAGCGCCGCACGGCGCAGCATGTACACGCCAACTGGCCGGAATTGCTGCTGTTGCTGCTGGTCACGGCTCTGACCGGTGCCGCAGTGTTCGGTAACCCCGGTCTGGCGTCGGGCAAGCCGAATCTGTCGTTGCAGCTGGCAATTTTTCCGCTGATTGTCTGGGGAGCGGTACGCTTCGGCTATCTCGGCACTGCCAGCGTGGCGATGCTGGTGACGATCACCGCTACTACCGCCTTGCTGTTCGGCCCGGCTAGCGCTACAACGTTGCCGTTCGAGACGACACTGTTCCTGATGGCATTCATGGCGGTGATGGTACTGGCCGGGCTGACGCTTTGTGCCACGCTGGAAGAGAAGCAACTGGCGATGGAGGTGTTGCAGGATCGACGCCAGCAGACCCAGACCGTTCTCGACAATCTGCCAACCCTGTTTTACATCCGCGACCTGAATGGCCGCTACCTGCTCGGCAATCGTGCGTTTGCCGACCTGCTCGGCATGCAGGCTCACGAGCTGGTAGGGCTGTCGGCGGCACAGTTGTTCGACCGGGCCGAAGCACGCCGGCTGGACGAAAACGACCGCGCGGTAGCGCAGACCGGCCGTAACATCCAGTTCGAGGAACATTTTGTCGCGCAGGGGCGAAGCTGCGTATTCCTGACCAACAAGTTCCCGTTGCACGATCGCACCGGCAAGTTGATCGGTATTTGTGCCAATGGCATCGACATTACTTCGCGCAAGCGCGCCGAGGCCGATCTGTCGGCAGCCGAGGCGAAATTCCGTGCGCTGGTTGAATCGTCGCTGGCAGGCATCTTCATCGTGCAGAACGGCATCGTCATGTATGCCAACCCGGAGCTGGCGCGGCTGCTCGGCTACAGTCAGCAGGAGCTGATCGGCCGGCGGCTGGAGTCGCTGCTGTGGCTGGACGATCGCGAACGGCTGATGCACGACCTGTCCGATCTGGCTCACCGGCAAGGCGAAACCGAGCTGTTTGCGTTCCGGCTGATGCATCGGGCCGGCTACCCGATTGAAGTCGAAATGCATTCGCGGCGGCTGATTTACGACGGCCAGGTCGCCATGTTCGGTCTGATCCTCGATATTCGCGAACGTTTGCGCACCGAGCGTCAGTTGCAGCTGTATGCCAAAGTGTTCGAGAACGCCAACGACGCAATCTGCATCGTCGATGGTGCCGACCGGGTAGTAGCGGTAAACGAGGCATTCTGCCGCATCAGCGGCTACCAGCAGGCCGAAGTCAGCGGTAAGGCAATCGGCTTTATCCAGCAGGGCTTTTCCGAGGCGCTGTTGCAGACGATCCGCAAGCAGTTGCTGCTGTGTGGCCATTGGCAGGGCGAATTTGTCGGCCGCACCCGCACGGGCGGCGAATATCCGGCATGGCTGAGCGTTTCCGCACTGCGCGACAGTAACGGCGCAATCGTCAACAGCGTGGCGGTGATCAGCGATATCACCGCGGTCAAGCGTGCCGAGCGCGAAAAGCTTTACGCCGAAAGCAAATTCCGTGCGCTGGTCGAGCTGTCGCTGGTGGGGCTGTACATCGTGCAGGATGGGCGCATCGTCTACGCCAACCCGACGCTGGCGACCATGCTCGGGTATTCGCAACAGCAACTGGTCGGCATGGCGTTGCAGGACATTACCGCAGCCGACGACGTGGCGCTGGTACAGGCCAAGCAGCTGCTGCATCTGCGCGGCGAAACACATGGCTGCCGCTACCAGTACCGCGCCCGGCGGCGCGACGGCAAGCTGCTCGACGTCGAGGCGCATGGCCGGGTATTCGAATACGACGGGCGGGCTGCGGTAATCGGCCTGCTGATGGATGTCAGCGAGAATCTGGCACGCGAACGCCAGCTGAAGCTGGCGGCAAAGGTGTTCGACAATGCCAGCGAGGGTATCCTGATTACCGATGCCGATGCACAGATCATCGCTGTCAATCCGGCGTTCTGCAAGATTACCGGCTATCCGGCCGTGGACGCGCTCGGCAAGGTGTCGCGCATGTTCAAGTCCGGCATCGATTCGAGCGAATTCAACAGCGATATGCTGATGAGCCTCGAGGTGAACGGGCACTGGCAGGGCGAGCTGACCGACCGGCGCGCCGGCGGCGAACTCTATCCGGCCTGGCTGAGCATTAGTGCGGTACGCGAGGAAAGCGGCAGCATCAGCAATTACGTAGCGGTATTTTCCGATATCACCGGTCGCAAGGAGGCCGAGGAGCGGCTGTATTTCCTGGCCAATCACGACCCGCTCACGCTATTGCCGAACCGCAGCCTGCTGCACCAGAATCTTGGCCATGCATTGGCGCGCGCCAATGTCAGCAATCAGCAATTGGCGGTGCTGTTCATCGACCTGGACCGCTTCAAGACCATCAACGATACTCTCGGCCACGATGCCGGCGACAAGTTGCTGCAGGAGGTTTCGGCACGTCTGCGCGCTTGCGCACGCAGCAGCGATACCATTGCCCGGCTGGGCGGCGACGAATTCACCGTGATCATGGAAGGCATCGGCGATGCGACGGTGATCACCGGCGTTGCCGAGCGCATCCTGGCGGCGCTGGCGCAGCCGGTGCTGCTGCAGGCACGCGAATATTATGTCACCTGCAGTATCGGCATTGCCACCTATCCCGGCGACGGCGCCGACGCGCAGGCATTGCTGAAGAACGCCGACGTGGCGATGTATCGTGCCAAGGATCTGGGCAAGAACAACTACCAGTTTTTTGCCAAGGATATGAGCGCTGCCGCGTTCGAACACCTGCTGATGGAAAACAGCCTGCGCCAGGCGCTGGAGCGTAGCGAGTTCGAGTTGCATTACCAGGCACAGGTGGAGCTGGAACAGAACCGCATTATTGGCCTGGAGGCCTTGGTGCGCTGGAATCACCCGGAGCACGGGCTGATTTCGCCGACCCGTTTCATTCCGCTGGCGGAAGAGAACGGCATGATCGTGCCGCTGGGCGAATGGGTGCTGGAGCAGGCCTGTTGTCAGGCGCGCCGCTGGCAGCAACTCGGGTTTCCGCCGGTGCGTGTGGCCGTCAACCTGTCGCCGCGTCAGTTCCAGCCACACAGCCTGGTGCGCGCGGTGCGCCAGGCGCTGGAGTCGTCCGGCCTCGATCCGCAGTGGCTGGAGCTGGAAATCACCGAGGGCATGATCATGCGTAACGCCGAAGAGGCGATCCAGATCATGTCGGAGCTGAAACAGATGGGCGTACAGCTGGCAATCGACGATTTCGGCACTGGCTATTCCTCGTTGTACAATCTCAAGCGTTTCCCGATCCATAACCTGAAAATCGACCGCAGCTTTGTCGAAGGCCTGCCCAAGGATGGCGACGACGCAGCGATTGCCGAGGTGATCATCGCCATGGCCAAGAAACTCGGCCTGCGGGTGATTGCCGAGGGCGTGGAAAACAGCGACCAGCTGGCGTTTCTGCGCGATCAGGGGTGTGATCTGGTACAGGGCTTCATGTTCAGCAAGCCATTACCCGAATGCGAGGTGGAGGCATTGTTCCACGATCTCGGCATTCATCAGGACGAATATCAGGCCGCGCTGCCATTGGCGGTGCGGCCCAATCATGTAGAAACGGTTTGACTCAGTGAGTACTGTAAAAAAAATCCTGTTCGGTTTTCACGCTGTGCAGGCACGCCTCAGGTTCAATCCGGAAAGCGTACTGGAAATCTATTTGCTGCAGGGCCGGCAGGACCCACGCGCCAAGGACGTGCTGAAGACCGCCGAGCGACTGGGCGTGCGGGTGATTCCGGTCGATGCCGCGCGGCTCGATGGGCTGTCCGGTCATGGCCGCCACCAGGGGGTCGCGGCAGCGTTCGATGCCGGCAAATCCTATGTGGCGCTCGACGATGTGCTCGACAACCTGGAAGAGCCGCCGTTCCTGCTGATTCTCGATGGCATCCAGGACCCACACAACCTGGGCGCCTGCCTGCGGGTGGCGGATGCCATGGGCGTGCATGCGGTGGTTGCGCCGAAAGACAAGGCAGTGGGCCTGAATGCCACGGTATCGAAAGTAGCCTGTGGCGCCGCCGAGGTGGTTCCCTACGTGATGGTGACCAATCTGGCACGTACATTGCGCGATTTGAAGGATCGCGGTGTGTGGATCGTCGGCACCGCAGCCGATGGCGATGCCGATCTGTATCATTTCCAGCACACCGGCCCGATTGCCTGGGTGCTGGGTGCCGAGGGCAGCGGCATGCGCCGGCTAACGCGCGAGCATTGCGACAGCATCGTCAGTATTCCGATGTTTGGCACGGTGGAAAGCCTGAATGTCTCGGTCGCTACCGGCATGGTGTTATCCGAATCGCGCCGCCAGCGGCAATTATTGCAAGAGTCCTTGTCAAACAAGGGTTAACCGCGCTAAAATAGCCGGCTTGATTTTTGTCCCTTGCCTTACCGACGACGCAATCGGAAGGCTTTAACCAAAAGGAGTGCTCATGCGTCATTACGAGATCGTTTTTATCGTTCACCCTGATCAGAGCGAACAAGTACCGGCAATGGTCGATCGCTACAAAACCATGGTGCTGAACAACGGCGGCAAAATCTACCGCCTGGAAGATTGGGGCCGTCGTCAGCTGGCTTACCCGATCCAGAAAATTCACAAAGCTCACTACGTGCTGATGAACATCGAATGCAACCAGGCTACCTTGGACGAAATGGAACACGCATTCAAGTTCAACGATGCCGTGCTGCGTCACCTGACCATCAAGATGGACGAGGCTGTTACCACTCCGTCGCCGATGATGAAGGAAGAGAAAGCACGCTCGCTGCTCGAAGGCGCCGAAACCGCCGCTCCTGCAGCCTGATTGAGTGAGTTGCAACCAGGTTGAGTTGAGTGGCCGTTTGGTCGCAATGGAACCGTTAAGGTTCACCCCGGCAGGAATTCCTGTAGTCAATTTTCGCCTTGCCCACAGTTCGAGCCAGATTGAAGCTGGCATCGGCCGGCTGGTGCAGTGTGAAATCGCCGCGATCGCGGTGGGGCAGTTGGCTGAGCAGATCAGCAAGCGCCGCCCGGAACAGGAGTGCATGGTGCGTGGGTTCATTGCCGCCCGAAGCCGCAATAGCTCCCAGATAGTGTTGCATGTGAACGAAATACGTTTTTGATCTAAGAGGTTTGAAATGTCCCGTAATCTGTTCAAGCGCAAAAAGTTTTGCCGCTTTACCGCTGAAGGCGTGAAGCAAATCGACTACAAAGATGTCGATGTACTGAAAGATTTTATCTCCGAGAACGGCAAGATCATTCCTGCCCGCATCACTGGCACCAAGGCTCGCTACCAGCGTCAACTGTCGGCCGCGATCAAGCGCGCCCGCTTCTTGGCTCTGATGCCTTACACCGATCTGCACTAATTCAGGAGAACAACAAGATGCAAATCATTCTGCTGGAAAAAGTAGCCAATCTGGGTCAACTGGGTGACGTGGTCAAGGTTAAGGATGGTTACGCACGTAACTTCCTGATTCCTAGCGGTAAAGCCAAGCGCGCTACCGACGCTAACCTGAAAGAGTTCGACGCTCGCCGTGCCGAACTGGAAAAAGTTCAGGCTGAGAAGCTGGTTGCTGCTCAGGCGCGTGCCGAGAAGCTGGAAGGCGCACGGATCGAAATCGCTCAGAAAGCCGGCGTTGACGGCCGTCTGTTCGGTTCGGTTGGTAACATCGACATCGCCGATGCAATCACCAAAACCGGTATCGAAGTGGCAAAAATGGAAGTTCGCCTGCCGGAAGGCCCGTTCAAGGCCATCGGCGAGTACCCGATTGCCGTTGCACTGCATCACGATGTGATCGCCAATGTGACTGTGGTTGTGGTTCCGCAAGCCTGATTTACCGCTCAATCGCTTGTGTCGAAAAAGGGCTGCTACGGCAGCCCTTTTTGTTTGGTCTGCTAGAATAGCCTCTCGCCTAACGTTGAATTCGTTGCCATGAATTATCAAGTTGCTCCCGATGTCGGTCGGGACATGCCGGTCGATCTGATCAAGCTGCCGCCGCATTCGGTCGAGGCCGAGCAGTCGGTGCTGGGCGGTTTGCTGCTGGAAAACAGTGCCTGGGACAGGATTGCCGACCAGATTGCCGAAGGTGACTTTTATCGCCACGATCACCGCCTGATCTATCGGCATATCTCGCGCCTGATCGAACAATCGCGCCCGGCAGACGTGGTGACGGTCGCCGAATCGCTGGAAAAATCCAACGAACTGAACCAGATTGGCGGATTGGCTTATCTGGCGGCGCTGGCGCAGAACACGCCAAGTGCTGCCAATATTCGCCGCTATGCGGAGATTGTGCGCGAGCGCTCAATCATGCGGCGACTGGTTGAGGTGGGTACCGAGATTTCCGATTCGGCGTACAACCCGCAGGGCAGGGAGGCGAGTCAGTTGCTCGACTCGGCGGAAGCCAAGGTGTTTGAAATCGCTGAATCCAGCGCCAAGGGCAAGCAGAGCTTCCTCGGCATGAATGAGCTGGTGACCGAGGTTGTGGAGCGGATCGACATGCTCTACAACCGCGACAACCCGGATGAGGTCACCGGTATTCCCACTGGTTTCATCGATCTGGACGGCATGACCTCCGGCCTGCAGCGTGGCGATCTGATCATTGTTGCCGGCCGCCCGTCGATGGGTAAGACCGCGTTTTCGATCAATATCGCCGAGAACGTGGCAATCGATTCCGGCTTGCCGGTCGCGGTATTCAGTATGGAGATGGGCGGCGCGCAGCTGGTGATGCGTATGGTCGGCTCGGTGGGGCGGCTGGATCAGCACAAGATCAAGACCGGCCGGCTGGAGGATGAAGACTGGCAGAAGCTGACATTTGCCGTGGGCAAGTTGTCGGAGGCGCCGATCCATATCGACGAATCGCCCGGCCTGACTGCGCTGGAGGTGCGTGCACGGGCGCGGCGCCTGGCACGCCAGTATGGCGGCCAGCTCGGTTTGATCGTAATCGATTACCTGCAGCTGATGTCGGGCAGCAATACCGGCAAGGATTCCAATCGCGCTACCGAGCTGGGCGAAATTTCGCGTTCGCTGAAGGGCTTGGCCAAGGAGTTGAAGGTTCCGGTCATCGCATTGTCGCAGTTGTCGCGTACGGTGGAGCACCGTACCGACAAGCGTCCGATGATGTCCGACTTGCGCGAATCCGGCGCAATCGAGCAGGATGCCGACTTGATCCTGTTCATGTATCGCGATGAGTACTACAACCCGGATTCACCTGACAAGGGGTTGGCCGAAGTCATTATCGGCAAGCACCGTAACGGCCCGACCGGCAGGGTACGGATGGCGTTTCTCGGGCATTACTCGCGCTTCGAGAATGCCGCGTTGCCGACCGGTGGCTGGCCGCCGGATGAGTAAGCCCGGAAGCAAAAACGGCGGCCATGCGGTCGCCGTTTTGTTTATGCCTGTCGCGACTACTTGGCTGGCATTGCAACAAAGCCGGATTCGATCAGTTCGTCGAGCAGGAACGCGTAATCCTTGGCGCCCTTGCTTTTGGGGGAAAAGGTAAAAATATCCTGATGAAAGCCGGCGCTTTCGGTGATTGCCGAGTTTTCATTGATGCGGGTTTTGCATAGATCCTTGCCATAACGTTCGAGCATCTGTTCCATCACGTCGCCCGACAGGCGGCGGCGTGCTACATAGCGGGTAACCACGTAGCGGCGCGGGATGCGTTTGCCGGCAATCTGTTCCATTGCTACCAGTGTGTTGGCCAGCTGGTTGGCACCTTTCATTGCCAGATACTCGGCTGCGATCGGGATCAGAATGCCGTCTGCGGCTGCCATGGCATTGATCGACAGCACGCCGAGAAATGGACAGCAGTCGATCAGGATCGGCACTCCTGCTGCCGCCAGATGTTCGTCGTGCAAGGCCTGGCGTAGGCGGCGGATGATGCTGCCGGTCTTGGCATAGAGAGTATCGACCTTGGCCAGTTCGACGTGCGACGGGATCAGGTTGACGCCATTATCCATGCGCTTGACCAGCTCGGTGAGTGGCTTGTTGTCGCGGTAGAAGGCAAAAATGCTTTCATCCGAATCGATTTCGATTCCGGAAATCGCCGTCAGATGCGCTTGCGGGTCGAGGTCGATGATCAGCGGTTCCATTCCCTCGCGCGCCATGGCGGCGGCGAGGTTGGCCGTGGTGGTGGTTTTACCCACGCCGCCTTTCTGGTTGAATACTGCGAGAATGGTCATTGGCTGCGGTGCCTGCAAATTGGTCTAATGGGTTATAGAACCTCGGCCGCATAATCGGCAAGCCGCGAGCGCTCGCCGCGTTGCAGGGTAATGTGGCCGCTGTGGCTCCAGCCCTTGAAGCGGTCGACCACATAGGTCAGGCCGGAGCTGCCTTCGGTCAGATACGGTGTGTCGATCTGTGCGATATTGCCGAGGCAGACTACCTTGGTACCGGGGCCGGCGCGGGTGATCAGTGTCTTCATCTGTTTTGGCGTCAGATTCTGTGCCTCATCGATGATCAGGAACTTGTTGATGAAGGTACGGCCGCGCATGAAGTTCAGCGATTTGACCTTGATGCGCGAGCGGATCAGGTCGCGGGTGGCGGCGCGGCCCCAGTCGCCGGCTTCCTGATCGGTCTGGTTGAGTACGTCAAGATTGTCTTCCAGTGCGCCCATCCATGGCAGCATTTTTTCTTCCTCGGTACCGGGCAGGAAGCCGATGTCCTCGCCGACCGGAACGGTTACGCGGGTCATGATGATTTCGCTGTAGAGTTTGGTTTCCAGTGTTTGCATCAGCCCGGCAGCCAGCGTCAGCAGCGTCTTGCCGGTGCCGGCCTGGCCGAGCAGGGTGACAAAATCGATTTCCGGGTTCATCAACAGGTTCATCGCGAAATTCTGCTCACGATTGCGGGTGGTGATGCCCCAGACACTGTTCTTGTGGTGCGAATAGTCTTTCAGCACTTCCAGGACGATTGTTTTGGCTTTCTGTTCGCGCACTTGTGCGGCAAATGGCCGTTCGCCTTCCTGATAAACAAACTGGTTGACCAGCATGTTGCCGCATTCCGGCCCGGTCAGACGGTAATAGCTGCGGCTGTTTTCCTGCCACGATTCCATGCCCTTGCTGTTCTGGTCCCAGAATCCGTCGCTGAGCTGGCAGATGCCGGTGTACAACAAGTCGGTGTCTTCCAGCACCTTGTCGTTGAAATAATCCTCGGCAGCAAAGCCCATTGCACGGGCCTTGATGCGCATATTGATGTCTTTCGACACCAGGATCACTTCGCGTTTGGGATAAATCTGCTGCAAATGCAGCACTACGCCAAGAATCAGGTTGTCAGCCTTGCCTACCGGCAGGCGTAGCGGCAATTCGGCGGTGATCGCCTGAGTCTGGAAAAACAGATGCCCGGTGGCGTCGAATTCGTTGCGCATCGCCAGCGGAATGCCTTCTTCGATCTTGTCGCCGGCAGCCACCACCAGCTCATCGAGAAAGCGGCTGGTCTGGCGGGCGTTGCGCGCTACTTCGGACATGCCTTTCTTGTTGTTGTCGAGTTCCTCGAGTGTCATCATCGGCAGATAAATGTCGTGTTCATCGAAACGGAACAGACTGGTGGGATCGTGCATCAATACATTGGTATCCAGTACGAACAGCTTGGTGGCGCTGGATTTGCTTTTGCTGCGCTTGGTGGCGGCCATGGACGATCCTTGTAGTGACAAAGTGCTGCAAACAAAAAAACGGCCGCTGGCCGTTTTGCTCAAGTCAACGATTTGACGAACGTCAGAACGCTTTCCACGTGTCCCGGTACCTTGACTCCTCTCCATTCCTTGCAGATGGTGCCATTGCGGTCGATGACAAAGGTGCTGCGTTCAATGCCGCGCACCTGTTTGCCATACATGTTTTTCATCTTGATGACATCGAACAACTGGCAGGCAAGTTCGTCGGCATCCGACAGCAGTTCGAACGGAAACCCCATTTTCGCCCTGAAGTTCTCGTGCGATTTGATGCTGTCGCGCGAGATGCCGACTATTTCGCAGCCAGCGGCGGCAAATGCGGCGTAATGGTCGCGAAAGTCCTGGCCCTCGGTGGTGCAGCCCGGCGTGTTGTCTTTCGGGTAGAAGTAGATGACCAGATATTTTCCCTTGGCATCTGCCAGCGAGAAAGTTTTGTTGCCGGTGCTCGGCAGCGAAAAATCGGGGGCGGTTTGATTTTGCATGTGACCTCTCCAGCAGCTTAGGAAATTCTCCGCATTGTTGTCAAAATCGGCTTGCCGACGCAAGAAAAAGCCCCGCAGTGCGGGGCTGGCGAGCAGTGTGACTGACATCGGCTCAGTCGAGGAATTGCTTGCCCTGCAATGCCAGCGTGCCACTGCGTCCGGCGATTTCGCCAAATTCGATACAGTGATACGGCAGGCTCGACAATTCCAGTGTTTCGTACAGATCACGGCACGATACCAGTTGGTAGCCTTGCTCTTTCCATCCGCTCAGCAGCCGGTCGAATGCCGGCAGCAGCTTCATGCCTTCCAGTTCGGCGTGCAGGGTGTAGACGTGGTCTTTGTCCTTGGCAGCCGTTTCGCGCAACAGGCGCAGATGGACATTGTCGGCGCCGATATCGTCGATGCCGAGCAGCTCGTCGAGTGTCGGCAGCGTGGTTGGTAACTGCGGGCAGCCAACGATTTCACCATCTATCACCGGAATGAATGGGTGCTGGCCACGTGTATCCGAGGCATAAAGCAAATCGTATTGCTGTTCCAGGCGGAATGCGTGGCGGTTCATTTGCCAGCCTGCAGCGCCGTGGGTGCGGGCCGGTTCGCCAAACACCTGCTGGAATTTGGCGCACGCCTTGTCGAATTCTACCTGTGCCCAGTCACTGGATTGGGTGGCCACATGATCCTGCCAGCGAATGTGGTCATGGCAATGAATGCCAACCTCGAATCCGGCACTCAAAGTCTGGCGCATGACGTCGCCGCAGCGTTTGCCGATATCCGGACCGGGCAGCAGCGTGCCATACAGTAGTGTCTTGATGCCGTAATGTTCGACGACCGAGGTGCGCGACACTTTTTTCATGAAGCCGGGGCGAAATACCCGCTTGATGGCGCGACCGGTATGGTCCGGGCCCAGGCTGAACAGGAAGGTTGCGCCGGCGCGGTGCTTTTGCAGCAGCTCAAGCAGGGCTGGTACGCCTTCGCGGGTGCCGCGATAGGTATCGACGTCGATTTTCAGTGCGAGTTTCATGCAGTCGGGCGGGGCGGAAATAGCGCAGGGATTGCGCTCAAGCATAAAATGCCGCCAATGTTGACGGCTTCTACTCTATGCTTAAAGGCTTTAATGTGCCGGGAAATTACTGCTTGGAATGTGGTGCCCAGGAGAGGACTCGAACCTCCACAGTGTTGCCACCGCTAGGACCTGAACCTAGTGCGTCTACCAATTCCGCCACCTGGGCGGGCACCAACATCTTTTGTCTTATACAGACCGGGCAACCAGTTTGCCTGGTGCCCAGGAGAGGACTCGAACCTCCACAGTCTTGCAACCGCTAGGACCTGAACCTAGTGCGTCTACCAATTCCGCCACCTGGGCCTGTATAATCTTCCATCCGACAAAGGCTTCGTCGTCAGGAGCAGCGCATTATAAAGAGGACATTTATTTTGTCAATTGAAAAAGCAAAAAAACACAAAAAAGTTAAATCCCCCGCCAAAACCAGTATTCGCAGCCTTGATCCGTTCCTCGAACGGGAGCAGGCCAACTATCCGAATCCTCTTCCCAGCCGCGAATTCATCATGCAGCAGGTCGCTCAGCATGGCCCGGTATCTGCCGAGCAACTGGCCGGCCTGCTGGATATCCACGACGAGGAGATTGGCGTTTTTGCCCGCCGCTTGCGTGCGATGGAGCGCGATGGCGAAATCATGACCAACCGCAAGAATCTGATCTGCGTTGCGGAAAAACTCGACCTGATCAAAGGGCGGGTGCAGGGGCACGCTGATGGTTTCGGCTTCCTGATTCCGGAAGACGGTAGTCCGGATATGTTTCTCGGTCCGCGGGAAATGCACAAGGTGCTGCACGGCGATATCGTGCTGGCTCGTGAGGCCGGCAAGGACTTCAAGGGCCGGCGTGAGGCCAAGATCGTCGAGATTCTCGATCATGTGAACAAGCGTCTGGTGGGGCGCCTGTTCAGCGAACACGGCGTGCTGTTCGTCGTCGCCGAGGACAAACGCGTCAATCAGGACATCCTGATCGCGCCGGGGCAGGACAAAGGCGCCAGGGACGGCCAGGTGGTGATGGTGGAAATCCTCACCCAGCCAAGCAATGCGACCCAGCCGATCGCCTGCGTGATCGAGGTGCTGGGCAATTACGCCGATCCGGGAATGGAAATCGAGATTGCGCTACGCAAGCACAGCCTGCCGTTCCAGTTTTCCGAAGCGGCTGAACAACTGGCGCAGAAAACCCCGAAAAAGGTGCGCAAGCTCGACTGGAAGGCGGATGACGGTCTGCAGCGCGAAGATGTGCGCGATCTGCCGCTGGTGACCATCGACGGCGAAACGGCGCGCGATTTTGACGATGCGGTGTATTGCGCCGCCGAAGGTAAGGGCTTCCGGCTGTTGGTGGCGATTGCCGATGTCAGCTATTACGTCCGTACCGGTGACGGCCTGGATGTCGATGCCCGGCAGCGTGGCAACTCGGTGTATTTCCCGCGCCGGGTGATCCCGATGTTGCCGGAGGCGCTGTCGAACGGTATCTGTTCTTTGAACCCGGATGTCGAGCGCATGTGCATGGTGTGCGACATGAGCATCAATACCCAGGGCAAGGTGAAGCAATACCGTTTCTATCCGGCGGTGATGCGTTCGCACGCGCGTTTTACCTACACCAAGGTGTGGGCGATGCTGGAAAATCCGACCGGTCCGGAGGCAACCGAAAACGCGCCGTTGTTGCCGCAGGTGCAGAAGCTGTATGAGCTGTTCCATGTTTTGCGCAAGGCACGCGAAAAGCGCGGGGCGATCGATTTCGAGAGCAATGAAACGCAAATGATCTTCAACGAGCAGGGCAAGATCGAGCGGATTGTGCCGGTAAGCCGCAACGACGCGCACAAGCTGATCGAGGAATGCATGCTGGCGGCCAATGTCTGCGCCTCCGACTTCCTCGAAAAGCACAAGCATCCGACGCTGTACCGGGTGCATGAAGGCCCGACGCCGGAAAAACTCGACAATCTGCGCGCCTTGTTGCGCGAGATGGGCCTGACCCTGCCCGGTGGTGACGAGCCGCATGCCAAGGATTATGCGCAATTGCTCGACAAGGTTAAAACCCGCCCCGATGCGCCACTGTTGCAGACTGCGATGCTGCGCTCGCTACAGCAGGCAGTGTACAGCCCGGACAATGTCGGCCATTTCGGTCTGGCTTACGAAGGCTACACTCATTTCACTTCGCCAATCCGCCGCTACCCGGACTTGCTGGTGCACCGGGCGATCAAGGCCGTATTGCGCGGCGAAAAGTACAAGCCCGGTGGCAAATGGCCGGAATTGGGCGAACATTGCTCGATGACCGAGCGTCGTGCCGACGACGCGACGCGCGATGTGGAAAACTGGCTCAAATGCTTCTTCATGCGCGACAAGATCGGCGAGGTATTCGACGGCAGTGTCAGCGCAGTTACCAGCTTTGGCATGTTTGTGTTGCTGGACAATGTGTACGTCGAAGGGTTGGTGCACATCACCGAGCTGGGGCAGGATTACTTCCATTACGATGCCGCGTTGCATTCGCTGACCGGCGAACGCAGCAATACCCGTTATCGCCTCGGCGACCGGGTGCGGATCAAGGTGATGCGGGTGGACATGGAGTCGAGCAAGATCGATTTCGCGCTGGATAACCCGGTTACCCCCAGCTTGCCCACAGCACGGCGCAAGGCCAAACGCCGCTGAGGGTAAATTCACAGTTGCCGGGGACGCCCATGTGAATCTCCTGTGGATAGGCCCGGCAGTGGCTTGAGCCAGCAGCGTTTTTCAATTGCTGATTAATTTTTGTGCAATGTGCGATTTGTCCACAGAATCGGTGCATGAATTTGCCCGAATTGCGCTGCTGGCAGCCGATACGGCTGAAAAATATCGAGTTGTCCACAAGCTGTGTCTGGTTTGTGACTGCCGGTGGTTCCCGAAAGCGCCGGGCGCGAAGACATCGGCCATGTGGCAATCGGTAATCGGAGGCGAATATGCTGGTTCATCGGCGGCAGCTGGGATTGCTCATGCGCCGAGCTGGCTTGCCGCTACGCTGTGTCACCACCGCACTGCCCGTGCAAGAGACGGACATGATGGCGCAAAGCGTGGTTCGACAGGACGTGTAGAAGCTGATGTAAAAATGGCCAACCTGACAGGCTGGCCATTACGATTGCACTGTGGTCTGTAGTCTACAACTTGGGCTGCTGCTCTCCACCCAATGCTTCGATCAGCTCCGGCAGCAGCTTGTTCAGCTCTCCGGCCATGATCGTCAGATTGGCGTCGAATTGCTCGTCGGCATCGACTGCACCGGCATTTTTTGCCTCGTCCTGCAGCAGATCCAGATAAGCCAGCCGACGGATCAGCAGATCTTCAGTCAGTACGAAGCTCATCCGGTCGGCCCAGGTCAGCGCCAGCTTGGTAACCCGCTTGCCGCTGGCCAGATGATTGCGCACTTCGTCGGCATGCACATCCTGGCGCAGGCAACGGATTACGGCACCATCCTCTTCCGGCAGTTTCAGCTCTACCTCGGTTTCCATGCCGAAATTTCCCGGCGCTTCACCGCCAGTGAGCCAGTCGGTCATTGCCGCCATCGGGCTGATTTCCGTGTTCAGTGGCCGCACCGCCAGCGTATCGACACATTTGCGCAGCCATTCGAGCAATTCCTCGGCGCGCTTGGCCGATGCCGAATCGACAATCAGCCAGCCCTGTTGCGGACAGATCATCGCGGTGGTTTTGCGGCGGCGGGTAAAGGCGCGTGGCAGCAGTTCGTCGGTTACCCGCTCGACGATTTCCTTGCGCTCTTTCTTGCCTACCTTGCGGCCCTGTGCTTCTTCGATCTCCTGGACCTTCACATCGGCAAAATCGCGAATCACGGCGGCCGGCAGAATCTTGTCCTCCACGCACAGGCTGAGCAGCAGATTGCCTGAGACTGCATGGACCAGCGGCGCAGCGGCATGTTTCGCCGGCTGGCAGAAACCGACGGCTTGCCGTTCCATCTTGCCACAGGGCTGGAAGGCGGCACTCTGCAATTTTTCGGACAACGCTTCGGCTTCCAGTGCAAATGGCTGGATAAAACGGAAAACCAGTAAATTGCGGAACCACATGGTGAGTCGCCTCTATTCAGGGAAAAGACAGCCGGCGATTCTAGCCGAACAACTGCAGCTGCGGCTACGTCGCGCCGTTACCGCCGACGGTGGCCTGCTCGCCGTACAAACGCTGCCAATCCGCCAGCTTCTGGCGATATTGCTGCAGCTCCTCGGTGTAGAGATCCATGATGCACGGATCGCAGCCGCTACTGCAGCATTCCTCTGGCGATGGCTGTTCTGGCGGTTGCGGGGGGGGCGGTATCTGGTTCATCGTCGGGGTTAAGACATATGTTTTGCACTCAGCCCTTATTCTATAGGCGATCGGGTGCGGCGTAACATCGCCTTGATGCAATTAAGAAAAACTTGTTAACTGTATTTAGATGCAGTAATCTGTATCTAAATACAGTTAACCGGAGGTCGACATGATTTCATCCGCTATCCGTTTTTCCACCGCACAGCGTCAAGGCTACCCGATTGTGCCTGTGCGTGAGCTGCGCATGCATGCGCTGCTGCTGGCTGTATCCGGGCTTGCGCTATCATTGGTGTGGTTAATGCTGGCTCCGGTATGGTTTGAAACATTCAATCATGCGCGTGCCGGTGCTGGCTTGCAGATATTGATCCTGGCATCGGCTACGACAATTGGCGGTGGCGCATGGCAGTGCCTGCGGCTGGCGGCCAGGGCGTGGCCTGCAGTGGGGGCGGCTACAGCCGTCGCCTTGCGTAATGGTGGTAGCGGTGCGGCACGGGCTTGCCGGTCGCTGCATGGCTGGACTCTGGTGCGTTCCCGGGCGCATGCTCCGGCAGCTTGCCAGCGAGAGGGGGCGTCGGCCATCGTATCAACCTGAAAATGCGGCAGAGTACCCGCGATAGGGCGATGCAATATGGTCGCTGACCACGTGCCGGCAAGAATATGTGCGCCTCGGAGGGCTGGGCTGCGTGGCAAATGTAATAACTCTGAATGAGATATCGGAATATGCTTACTTCGCGACAATCTGTAGTTTTTGACTTCATCAAGCAATTCGTTACCGATAATGGCATTCCGCCGACTTTTGCCGAAATCGCCGACGGTCTGGGGTTCAAGTCGGTAAACGCTGCAGTCGAGCACGTAAAGGCGCTGGCGAAAAAAGGCGCGATTGAATTGCAATCGAACGTTGCTCGCGGCATCCGGGTCAAGCTCGACGAGCAGGAAACGGGTATTCCACTGGTTGGCCGGGTTGCCGCAGGTTCGCCGATTCTGGCGGCAGAGCACGTGGAATCGCGCTTTGTTCTGGATTCGGCACTGCTTGGTGCAGAGCCTGATTACCTGCTGCGCGTGCGCGGCAATAGCATGATCAATGCCGGAATTTTTGATGGCGACTTGATCGCGGTTCGGCAAACGCGCGATGTCAGGGAGGGGCAATTGGTGGTTGCCCGTCTGGGCGACGATGTTACCGTCAAGCGCTGGCACCGCGATGGGCGGCATGTGCAGCTGATTGCGGAAAATTCCGACTATGCGCCGATCGATGTCGATCTGGATCGCGACCAGCTCGACATTGAGGGCGTGTGTATTGGCGTGATCCGCGCACTCGGTGTGCATTGACGCTGCTGATTCTGCCTGAGTCGGGATGGGAATGGCCGGCCCGGGTGGTTGCATTTGCCGCAACTGACTTGAACTTTTCCGCTGCGTTGCTTAGCCTGAATCTGCTTTATCCGTTGATTTTCTCTCGCTAATTCGAAGTTTGTCTGAAGGAGTTGGGTAATGAAAAAATTGTTGCTGTCCCTGGCTACAGCGTTTGCCTTCGCTACATCTGCATTTGCCGCAGTTGATATCAATACGGCAACGCAACAACAACTGGAAGCCCTGAAGGGAATCGGGCCGGCAAAAGCCAAGGCGATTATCGATTACCGCCAGAAAAACGGCCCATTCAAGACAGCAGACGATTTAACCAAGGTTGCCGGCATTAAGGGCGGCACGCTGAACAAGATCAAGGCAGAGATTAGTGTTGGAGGCAAGGCTGCGGCACCGGCTGCAGCGGCAGCCAAACCGGCTGCAGCACCGGCGCCGGCTGCGAAGAAATAGTCGCCGCGTGTCTGTGTCGCTGCAAAAACCCGCCGAAAACGGCGGGTTTTTGTTTTTTCACGCATGCGCGGCGTCGGGTTTGGCTTTAAAATCGGCGCTATACAATGTTTGAATTCCGCCATGTACAAGACGCTTGAAGATTTCATCGGCAATACGCCGCTGGTTCGCCTGAAACGAATTCCCGGTAACACTACCAACACGATACTGGTCAAACTGGAAGGTAATAATCCGGCCGGTTCGGTAAAAGACCGGCCGGCATTCTCGATGATCAGGCGCGCCGCTGCCCGCGGCCAGATCAAGCCGGGCGATACCCTTATCGAAGCTACCAGCGGCAATACCGGCATTGCCCTGGCGATGGCGGCGGCAATGATGGGATACCGGATGGTGCTGATCATGCCCGATCACCTGTCGGTTGAGCGCCGCCAAAGCATGGCGGCATTCGGGGCCGAACTGATTCTTACACCGCAGAAAATCGGCATGGAAGGCGCGCGCGATCTGGCAGAGGCAATGCAGCGCGAAGGCAAGGGCGTTATTCTCGATCAGTTCGCCAACCCGGATAACCCGCTGGCGCATTACGAAGGTACCGGTCCGGAAATCTGGCGCGATACGCAGGGCCGGATTACCCATTTTGTCAGCAGCATGGGAACTACCGGCACCATCATGGGCACCGGTCGCTACCTGAAAGAACAGAATCCCGCGGTGCAGATTGTCGGCGTGCAACCGACCGACGGCGCACAGATTCCCGGCATCCGCAAATGGCCGTGCGAGTATGTGCCGGCGATTTGCGATTTTGAGCGTATCGACTCAGTAATGGAAGTCACGCAGGCCGAGGCCGAGGAAATGGCGCGACGCCTGGCGCGCGAGGAAGGGATTTTTGCCGGAATTTCGTCCGGTGGCGCACTGGCTGCGGCGCTGCGGCTATCCGGACAGGTGCAGAACGCGACTATTGTTTCCATCGTTTGCGATCGTGGCGACCGTTATCTGTCCACCGGTGTGTTTCCAGCCTGATTCGGGCAAGCGCATGCGACTCCAGCCGGTGACAAGGAAGGGCACTGAGGCATGACCAAGGACATTCATGAAGCACTGCAGATTCTGATCCGGGCTGAACGAGCCAGGAGTTGCGCCGTCGACCGCAAGCCGGTGATCACCGTATCGCACGATTACGGCAGTGGTGGCCGCGAATTGGCACGCAAGCTTGCGAAAGCACTGGACGTACCGTTTTACGATCAGGCGCTGCTGAATGCGATTGCACAGAGTTCAGGAATCGATAGCGACCTGCTGGCGCAACTGGACGAACAGGCCAAATTGCACTGGACCCAATGGCTGATCGGCTTCAAATCGTTGCATCGGCAGGAGCAGGTGCAGTTCTACCAGCATCTGGTCAACCTGTGCCTCAATATCCTGCAGTCCGGCGGCGTGATCGTCGGGCGCGGTGCACACATCATTCTCGCCAATCATCCGGTGTTCCGCCTGCGGGTGGTCGGTTCGCTGGAGCATTGTGCTACGCGCATCGCCAATCGCGAGCAGATCGATTTTGCCGCGGCCAGAATCAAGGCGGAAAAGGCCAATCAGGACAAACGCCAGTTCGTCTGGGATTATTTCCGCCGTGAGCTGGACGATCCACGCGCATTTGATCTGGTGCTGAACAGCGACCGGCTCGATATCGAGCGGCAGTTTCCGCTCCTGGTCGAGGTGGTGCGTGCGTTTGACGCGAGGTACCGTTGAATAATCTGCCGCGAACCGCGTTGGCGATGCACGTCAGCATCGTTTCGGTCACCGGCGAGATCTATCGTGGCGATGCCAGTTTCGCGGCGCTGCCGTCGCGCAGCGGTGAACTCGGCATCCTGCCGCGCCATGCGCCGATGCTGTCGATGCTGCGTCCGGGTAATGTGCGCGTGCACGAGCAGTCCGGGCTGGTGCAGTTGATATATATCACTGGCGGTCTGGCGGAAATTCGCCCGGATGAAATTGCGATTCTTGCCGACGTGGCGTTCCGTACCGAGGCCTCGGAACGCCAGGCAGCGCAGGATGCCATCGCCGTAGCGCAGAAGGCCATGCGCGAAGGCTTGCCGATCGATGACATCGCCAGAGCCCATGCCTTGTTGCAGGCCGAGCTGGTTTTGCTCGCTCCCGAATTCAACCGGCGTAGACGGCGCCCGGGATAAATCATGAACTGGATCACTTTGGTCGGTATGGTTGCCGGCATCTGCACCACGCTGGCGTTCGTGCCGCAGGTATTACAGGTTTACAGATCGCGCTCGGCCAAGGATATTTCGCTTGGCATGTATGCCATTTTTCTTTCCGGTGTCGTGCTGTGGCTGATCTATGGCGTGATGATCGATGCCATGCCGATCATCGTAGCCAATGCGGTAACGATGATTCTGGCCGGTGCGGTGTTGCTGGCCAAACTGCGGTTCGGCTGAAGGCAAAACTGCGCTAAAATGGCCGATTTTTCCAGCCCTTAGCCGATATGCCCGTTGCAACCATTGAATCCCTCGACCATGAAGGCCATGGCATCGCCCGCGTAGAGGGCAAAACCATTTTCATCGACGGTGCCTTGCCGTTCGAGCAAGTGGTTTACCAGTCCTACCGCAAAAAGCCGAATTTTGAAAATGCACAGACCATCAGCGTACTGCGCGAAAGTTTTGTTCGTACCCAGCCGCGCTGTCCGCATTTCGGGGTTTGTGGCGGTTGTTCCATGCAGCACATGGAAGCCTCGGCTCAGGTAGCTGCCAAGCAGCGCGTGCTGGAA
>CALMFQ010000181.1 GCA_937863215.1 uncultured Pseudomonadota bacterium | reverse complement strand
CATCAGAGGCCAAGCTCAGGTGTTTCGATTTGAGCATTACACACCCTGAAGTTACTATAGAGTCAAGCCTCCAGAGGAGAGAATCATGAAAATCGGCGAGCTAGCCCAGCAGGCTGGTTGTAGCGTGGAAACTATCCGCTATTACGAGCGCGAAGGATTGTTACCGCTGCCCGGTCGAACCTCCGGTAACTATCGACATTACGATGCGGCACAACTGGAGCGGCTGCAACTGATCCGCCGTTGCCGAACGCTGGACATGACTCACGATGAAATCCGCACCTTGCTCGGCTATCGGGATCAACCCGAGCGGGATTGCGATGCCGTCAACGTGTTAATCGACGAACATATCGCCCATGTCAGACGACGTATCACCGAGCTGGCGTCACTGGAACAACAACTGCGGACCCTGCGGCAACATTGCCACGACAAACGCACGATTAGCCAGTGCGGCATCCTCAAGGATCTGGAAGAACCATCGTCTTGTTGTAGCGGCGAAGTCAACGCCGCAGGTCAGCATCTTGGTGGTGTACATGGAAACCACCTTGGTAAGACATCATGACCAGCTCGGTTGAACACTATCTCGATGCCGCCGAAAGGCCAAATACCCGCCGCAGCTATGAATCCGCTGTGCGGCACTTCGAAGTCGAATGGGGCGGCTTTCTGCCGGCTACGACGGATGCTATCTGCCGTTACCTGGCAGACTATGGTGGCCAACTGGCGTTCAATACGCTGAAACAGCGGCTTGCTGCATTGGCTCAGTGGCACCAAGAACAAGGGTTTCCCGACCCGACCAAGGCGCCGGTGGTACGCAAGGTTCTCAAGGGCATCCGCACGCTGCATCCCGCCGTGGAAAAACAGGCCTTGCCGCTGCAGGTTAGCCAAATTGAGCAAATCGTCACCTGTCTGGACAACCTGATCCTGCAGGCACGGCAATCTCGGAACTACGCAAAAGAACTGCGCCATACACGCGACAAAGCCTTGCTGCTGATCGGCTTCTGGCGTGGCTTTCGTGGCGACGAGCTAAAGCGATTGCAGATCGAGCACATCCAGCTCACTCCCGGCCATGGTCTGCAATGCTTTTTACCGCAAAGCAAAAGCGATCGCCAATTGCAGGGACGTACTTTCCGGGTTCCTGCGCTGGCTCGTTTGTGCCCGGTTGCGGCATATGAGGACTGGCTGGCCATCAGCGATTTAAGCAGCGGCCCGGTATTCCGTGGCATCGATCGCTGGGGCAGCATCAGCGCCACTGGTTTACACCAGAACAGCCTGATTCCACTACTGCGCCGCTTATTTACCCGTGCCGGCCTGAGCATGGCCGATGAATTCAGCAGTCACTCGCTGCGCCGCGGCT
>CALMFQ010000180.1 GCA_937863215.1 uncultured Pseudomonadota bacterium | reverse complement strand
GCGGCGAAACGGCGCGATATCCCGCTAGGATTTGTGGGTGGTGCTTACTTGACGCTTGGCGGGGTTGGTGCATGACGTGGGTCAATTTTGATGACGTGATCGGGCAGTTGGTCGATCATGGATTCGTTGAGCCGGACGCCGGGTGGGTGTCAGGGATTGATTGCGGCAAGAAAACCGGCGTGCGCTGCAAGGTCGAAGGCACGCGGCAGGGCGGCTGGTATTCGCTGCACACGATCCGGCTTGAGAATGGATCGGATGCGCTGGTCGGTGCGTTCTGCTGGTACAAAGGATGCGAAGGCAACCTGAAAAAGTTCGAATTGCGCGTCGACGGCAAGGTGCACAAGATGTCGGCCGAGCAGCGCGAGGCGATGAAGGCGCAGCAACGCGCCACCGAGGCCGCCGCCGAGGCTGAGCAGCGGCGCAAGAATGACAAAGCCGCGCGCCAGGCGATGCACACCTGGGGCAAGTGCCTGCCAGACGGGCAATCGGCCTACCTGGAACGCAAGGGCGTGGCCGGCTACGGCGTGAAATATTCACCCTCTGGCGCCCTGGTGGTGCCGATGACCGACACGCACGGGCGCATTCACGGCCTGCAGATCATCCGGCCCGACAAAAAAGGCGGGCGCGACAAGGATTTTTGGCCGGCGGGCCTTGCCAAGAAGGGGCATTTTCACCAGATCGGGCGCCCGACCACGGTTTGCCTGGTCGCCGAAGGCTACGCCACGGCGGCTACACTTCATGCAGCCACGGGTTTGCCAGTGGTGGTGGCGTTCGATGCCGGCAACCTGCTGCCAGTGGCCAAGGCGATCAGCAAAAAATACAAGGGCGCGAAACTCCTGATTTGCGCCGACGACGACTACCTCACCGGCGGAAACCCCGGTGTCACCGCCGCCAGCAACACCGCGCTGGCGGTATCCGGCGCCTATGTGGCCCCGATTTTTGCCGTTGACCGTGCCGGCCGGAAGCTCACCGACTTCAACGACCTGCAGGCGCTCGAAGGCATCGGTGCCGTGCGTGCGCAGATCGAGGCCCGTCTGTCGGCACTGGGGTGGTCTTCCGTCAGCGCATTGCGCGCGGAAGTTGCGCCAGAGGGGGGCGGGGGCAAGCGGCGTGCAGCACAGTCGGTCATGGAACTTGACGACCTGATAACGCGGTTTGTGCCGCTCGATGACGGCACGGGCGATTACGTTTTCGACACATGGACCAACAAGGTGGCGAAAAAATCGCAGATGGTCGCGCTACTACCCGCTGGAGTGCGCGGCGACGACATCAAGCGGCATCCGGTGTGGTATGAGCGCGGCGCCTATTATCTGGATCAAGTCGGATTCGACCCGGCCGGCAAGGATGCAAACTGCAAGCTCAACACCTGGCAAGGCTGGCCGATGAAGCCGAAGGCCGGGAAGTGCGACCGGCTATTGGAGCTGCTGCAATACCTGTGTAGCGGCGAAGAAGCCCCGGGCAAGGCGGAAGAAGTTTTTAACTGGCTGCTCTGCTGGATGGCTTACCCGTTGCAGAATCCCGGCGCCAAGATGAGCAGCGCCGTTATTATGCACGGCCCGCAGGGCACGGGAAAATCTACCGTCTTTCAATCGCTGGCCAAAATATACGGAGACTACAGCACCGTACTCAACCAGCGCGGCCTTGAAGACAAGTTCAACAGCGACTGGTCAGACTCAAAGCTGTTCATCCTCGCCGAAGAAGTCGTCACCCGTGCCGAAATGTGGCACATCAAGAACGAGCTAAAAGAGCTTGTCACCGGCGAATGGATCCGCATCAACCCGAAAAACATCGCCGCCTATCGCCAGCGCAACCAGGTCAACATCTGCTACCTGTCTAACGAAGGCCAGCCGCTGCCGCTCGACAACGACGACCGCCGGCACTGCGTCATCTACACCCCGATTGCCCTGTCGGAAGCCTATTACGACGAAGTATTCCTCGAAATAGAGCAGGGCGGCGTCGAAGCCCTATACCAGCACCTGCTTGACCTCGACCTCACCGGCTTTCACCCGAAGAAGCGCCCGCCGATGACCGAGGCAAAGCAGAAACTCATGCTGCTTTCCAGCCCCAGCGAAATCCGCTTCGTCAGCGAATGGATCACCGGCGACATTGGCCTGCCCGTGCTGCCATGTCTCGCCAGCGACCTTTACGCCGCCTATCTCAAATGGTGCCGAGCCAATGGCGAAAGCCGGCCGCGCCCCAGCAACCAGTTTCACGGCGCAATCAACCACCTGAACGGCTGGGAAAAAAAGAAAGCGCGGATCTACACCAGCGAGACCGCAGCCACCACCGACCCGAGGCCGATGGTATTCCCGCCGCAAAGCAACATCGAAGCCGCCGGCAACAGCCAAAAACCCGGAACACACATCGCGCGCTGGCTCACAGACTGCGCCAACAAATTCACCGAAGCGCTCAAAAGTGCCGAAGGGATGCAATGGGCCGCGTAAATGTTCCGGGTACACAACCCCATGTTCCGGGTACCCGGAACAGCGCAAACTCACACCAGTCAAGGAATGTTCCGGGCGTTCCGGGTGTTCCACCCTTCCGCGCCCGTGTGCGCGTAATCGCATCGCGCACGCGCACACATAAATTATTTCCCGTGCGCGCCTATAGGGAACACCCGGAACACCCGGAACATGCCAATAACGGCAAGGCTTCCGGCTGTTCCGTGTACCCGGAACATGAAATGTATACCCGGAACATCGCCAAAATGACCAAACCCCTGCGCGAAACCATGCCCGAAACCGCCGCATTCATCGACGCCTGCCGAGAAGCATTCGGCGCTGCCCAGGTTAACGCCAGCATCAAAGCCGGCATCGAAGGCCAGCCAACCTTCTGGGCAAGCGAAAACGGCATCACGGTGGGCACCAAAAGCATTGACCGGGGCATCTCCCTGTCTCAACTGCAGATCGGGCCGCTGAAAGCGATTGTGCAAGCCGAGGGGCGCAAATGATCGGCATCAAGGTCGAAGTGCGCGGTATCGCCGAAGTTAAAAAGAAACTGGCCGGCCTCTCCCGAGAAATGCAGGAAAAAGTTTTGCAACCGGCCATCAATAAAAGTGCTGACAAAGCAAAGGCCGAAATCAATCGCCTCATCCCGCAGGAATTCGCCGTTAAATCCAGCGAAGTGCGAAATTCCGTCGATATTCGCAAAGCGCGGGCCGGCAACCTCCAGGCGGTCATCGAGATATTCGGCTCCGCGAAAAAGCGCGGCCGATCGCTCAACCTCATTCATTTCCTCGCCGCCGTACAGGCCGCTGGGCAGGCGATCAAGGTGCGCGGCGGAAAAGGCAACAAGCGCGAACTGGCCGCACTGCAAGCGCAGCTCGGATTCCTGATTAAAAAGGGCGGTGGTCTGAAAAAGATCGAAGGCGCGTTCATTGGCAACAAAGGAAGAACGATATTTGAGCGCGATACAGGCAAGCAGATGATCTCCCGGCCAGGGAAGCTCACCAAACATTCTCAGGCAATCAAGCCACTACAAGTCATCGGCTTCTCGCAGATGTTCAACAGCCGTCGCGTCAGCAGCCGCGTCATCGACAAAATCAACAAAGAAATGCCGGTCGAAATCGACCGCGCCCTCAAAATGCTATTGGCGCGTAACTCATGAGCCACGCCACCCAAGCCGCCTTCGCCCGACAAGTCGGATTCTCCCGCGCGCGCATCCACCAGCTCAAAGAAGCCGGGCGCCTCGTCATGGCCGCCGACGGCAAACGCGTCGACGTCGAAGCCAGCATCGCCCGCATGGCAGAAACCGCCGACCCCGGCCGCATGGACGTCACCGAGCGCCACGCCGCCAACCGCGCCAGCGCCGGCAAGGTCGCCGCACCTTCGAATACACCCGCGCCACCGCCGAGTATTAGCGACGCCAGCCTTGACCTTGAACCGAGCGGCCGCGCCAAGGCCAAAGCGCTGCTCATGCACTACGAGAACAGCATCCTTAAGCTAGAAATGGCCCTGCGCCGTGGCCTGCGCTTCGAGCGCAGCGCCGTCCGTCGCGAAGCCGCCGGCCTCGGCGCCATGCTGCGCGCCGGCATCGAGCGCGTCATCGACCAGA
>CALMFQ010000179.1 GCA_937863215.1 uncultured Pseudomonadota bacterium | reverse complement strand
CGTTTCCTCGCATCCTCGTCTGGTGCGCCGCCGCCGCGCACCCAGTCATCAACCTCAGTGACCTTGAACTTCCACAGGCGACCAATCGTGTGCGCAGGCGAGCCCTTGTTCTCACGCCAGCGATAATTGGTGTCCTTCGCCATACCCAGATGCTGGGCAACTTGTATGGCGGCCTGCCACAGTCGGTCTTCGATCTCGGCAACAATTTTCAGTGCATCTGCGCTCATGGGCTATTTCTTGTTGGTCTTGGTTGTTTTGCCAGATTTACTGTGTGCCTTGATGCCCAGGTGATCGGCATGTGCCATCACCAGTACTTCCAGCATGGATGCGACAGAGCGGTGTTCCCGATCAGCCGCTTGGCGGATCAGATCCTTGATTTCGGCTGTGGTCCGAATGGATAAGGTTTCAGACTTATGGCGGGGCATGGCGCGATCCTTTCCTAAGGCCGTGCCAATGTACTGCCTTTATGCCGATATGGCAATGAAAAAACACTGCCGATCAAAATTCACATTCCCGGCTGTTCGAGCGATTTCGTGGATACGATTTTCTCGAACTGCTCCAGCACCTCCGGTTGGTGCTGCCGGAGATATTTGGCAACCATCTTGTTGGCCAGCAGCTTTTCCAGATATCGCTGGGCCAGCACGAGATTGAGCACATCCTGCCCATAACTCTGCTCCACCAGTTTGTATTGCCCCTGTACGTTGGCCATTTCGCGCTCCATGCGTGCAAGTTGCTCGGGGGTGACGCCGGTCTGCTTGCGCGGGTTCGCGCTATCGACCAGCATGTCCGGCGGCGTCAGCGCCAGCAGTGCGTTGGCGTAGTCTGATGTGAACTTGTTGCAGTCGATCATCAGTTCCACACATTGCACCTGACGCATCGGCTTCATGCGTTTCAGAACGGCGGTGACATTGGTCGAGAACTGCCGATCCTTGAGCATTTCGATCGCCTCGTCGCAGACGCCATCCAACATGGTGGCCTTCTTGTGAATCAGGCTGACGTCGATCCCCAGGGTGTTGGCGACCTTCTCGCGGGAAACGCCACGGTCGATGGCGCGGCGAATCATCCGGTGCTCTTGAATGGTGGAAACACGGTTGATCCGCGTGTTGTAGGTATAGCCTTCGTCGTCCTTTGCGATCAGGCAATTGGCTTCGGTGTAGCCCAGCTCTCGCATGGCGACGATACGGACATGACCATCAAGCAGCAGGTAGGTGCCAGCGGCCGCGTCAGCTGCGATCACGGAAAGCGGCTCGATGACCCCAACCTCTCGGATCGA
>CALMFQ010000178.1 GCA_937863215.1 uncultured Pseudomonadota bacterium | reverse complement strand
GGCTGTTGCCGTTATGGCAGGTATTTTGCTGAATCTGGGTGCGTGCAACCTTGGCGCCATTCTCCGGTTCGAGGCATTTGCCACTATCGCGGTTGACGATACTGAAGTTGCCGCTGATATCGCGCAGCAGTGACCAACGCTGGTGCAGTTCGGCGATGGCGCGATACGGTGCCTGCAGCGCCGGCGTGCCATCGTCGGCGCTGGCGTCGGCAATATCCAGCAGTTGACTGCTGGATACTACGCTGAATCGGTAAGGGGGGGAGCTTTCCAGCGCCGGTGCTTCCTGCACCAGTTGCTCCGGCACATTGTTCTGGTTGAGTGCACGTCCCAGGCGATTGCTGCGCAAGCCCGGCGCGTCCTCGAAAAATGCCAGTTTGGCGGCGATCACACCCAGCTTGGCACTACTGATCTGATCCGCCGGCACCACACGCGGACGCGGCACTTGCGCCTGCATCCAGCTCAGCGTTTCGTGCTCGGCGGCACCGATGCCCTGTGCCGGGTACAGCAGATAGCTCTGGTCGACCATGTCGCCGGTGTTCAGCGTTGGCAACAGCGTGGCTGGCAGCAGGGTCAGGGTGCCGGTCGCTTCGAACAGGTTCAGCCGCAGTTCGCCATAGTCGTTGCAGCCGCTGGCGGTTTGCCGGCACGGTGGCTGTGAACTGCTGCCGACGATCAGCGCAGCGCGCTCACTCAGGCTTTTGCTGTCGTAGGCCAGCAGCAGCGGGTCGGATTTGTCCTGCGACCAGTCGGCAAATGCCGGGAAGCTGGCGCCGATGCGGTAGCTGCGCTTGGGCTGATGGTGTATATCCAGCCCGAGGCCAATCTGGTTGAACTGCGGTTTGATCAGCGGGATGCTGGTCTGCAGCCGGACATTTTCCAGTGCAGTCAGTTTTCCATCCGCCTTGGCGCCACTGACACGCAGTACCTGCCGCACCGCCAGCGCACCGGGGCCGATCACGCGGTAGCGCGTCAGGTTGGGAAAGCTGCCTTGCCATACGCCGCGCTGTTCCGGGCGATATTGTTCTTTCGGTGTGGCATAGATATCGACCTGACAGCCGTCTTCGTTCACCAGTACCGCTACCGTGGGGGCGTAGCCATTGTCATAGCCCAGACCCTGCGCTACCTGGTAAGTCCAGCCGCTGGCAGGTACGCCGGGCAGTTTGCGCACCAGTTTTTCTGCCGCCAGGCTCCATTGCACTTGCTGATCTGCGAGTCGGCCGTAGGGGCTGGTCGCCAGCAGTGCCTGCGGCTTCTTTCCTTTGAGCTGGCGGATTTCCGCCAGCGATCCGCCGGCGCCGATACGGAAATCGAATTGCGGCTGTTTCTTGTACAGCGTCTTCAGCCAGATATCGTCGCGATCGCTAGTGACGCGACATTCCCAGCCCGGTGCCAGCTTCTGTTCGTCCAGACCGGCCGCCAGCAGGGTGGGGCTGGCGACAAGCAGCAACAGGGATAATGCAGGGCGTGCCGGCAAAGGCATGGCAGTGTGTCTCCGGATGTTTTTATAGGGGCCGTGAACCCGGCCCGGTTGGCAGAAATATAGCCAATGGCGTGCGGGTAAGAGTCGTGCCGCGGCAAATAGTTGCAGCCGCGCGCTGTGGATATTATGTCATTGGTATTGCCGGCGGCAAATCCTGTTGCCGGCGCCGCTATATGCATTGTGCGCCATGCCTTGCCTGGAGCCGCACACAGCCAGATCGGCTCGGGTATACTGGGGCAAATAACCGGAGATAAAGGCATGATCGAAATACTGTTCGGCTTGGCAACCATGTTCATTTTGCTGGCGGCGGCGCTGGTGGTGTGGAAGCTGGGCCAGCTCACCAGCTCGCAGGAGTCGCTGGCGGTGGGGGTGGTGCAGTCGCTGGAGGAAAAGCATCGCGCCATGTTGGGCGACATGCACGAGGCTCTGGGCGATTTTTCCGAGCGCCTGTCGCGCGCCGACAGCGATAACGGCGAACGGCTGCGCGCAGCGATGAACGATTCGTTCGAACGCTTGCGCTCGGTGGTGGTGAACGAACTGCAATTATCGCGGCAGCAGATGCATACCCTGCAGACGGCGCAGAATGAGCAACTGGCGGCCAATCGCGAGCAGTTGCTGAAACAGCTGGGCGAGTTTTCCGCCGCGGTGCAGGGCCGCCTGGACGGCCTGCGCGAAGAATTGCTGACCAGGGTGCTGCAGAATCTGGGCGAGCAAGGCAAGCTGCAGCTGGATACAGTGCAGGGCACGCTCAAGCTCACTACCGATCAGCTGACGAAAAGTATCGAGCAACTGACGATGGCAGTGGATGGCCGGCTGGAACAGATCAGCGGCAAGGTTACCGAGCGGCTCGACGAAGGTTTCAAGAAGACCAACGAAACCTTTGCCAACGTGATGTCGCGGCTGGCGGTGATCGATGAGGCGCAGAAGAAAATCGACGGTCTCACCACCAATGTCGTCAGCCTGCAGGAGCTGCTCGGCGACAAACGTTCGCGTGGCGCGTTCGGCGAAGTGCAACTGGAGGCGCTGATCAGCAATGTGCTGCCGGCGCCGTTCTATCAATTCCAGCAATCGCTGTCGAACGGCACCCGTGCCGATTGCGTACTGCATCTGCCGGAGCCGACCGGCACGGTGGCGATCGATTCCAAGTTTCCGCTGGAAAACTATCACAAGATGTTCGCGCACGAAATTGGCAACATTGAGCGTGCCAGTGCGGAGAAGCTGTTCCGCCAGGATGTGAAGAAGCATATCGACGCAATCGCAGACAAGTACATCATTCCTGGCGAAACCGCCGATGGCGCATTGATGTTCATTCCGGCCGAAGCCGTGTTCGCCGAAATCCACGCCTATCATCCGGAACTGGTACAGCACGCTCTGCAGCGGCGCGTCTGGATCGTTTCGCCAACCACCATGATGGCGGTACTGAATACTGCGCGGGCCGTCATCAAGGACATCGAAACCCGGCGTCAGGTACACATCATCAAGGACGCGCTGTCCAAGCTGGGCAAGGAATTCGGCCGTTTCGACCTGCGGATGAAAAAGCTCGCCGATCACATCCGGCAAGCACATCAGGATGCCGAGGACGTGCAGATTACCAGCCAGAAGATTTCCAAGCGCTTCGAGGAAATCGAGCATGTCCGGCTGGAAGGCGAGACCGAAGCGGTGCCGATGCTGGACGCGGCAGAGAGTGCGTGATCCGGTGTTCGACGCTGGGTCGTAGAGTCCGTCGTCCCTGTTTCTCCAAATCGTAACATCTGTC
>CALMFQ010000177.1 GCA_937863215.1 uncultured Pseudomonadota bacterium | reverse complement strand
GCAAGCCGCCGAAAATGACACGCGACGTGGTGCGCAAGGATCTGGCACTGCCGCGCTTCGATTCCTCGACACTCAGTCTGGAAGAAGCGGCGCTGCGCGTGTTGCGCTTGCCGGCCGTGGCGGATAAATCGTTCCTGATCACGATTGGCGACCGTACGGTTGGCGGTATGTCGGTGCGCGACCAGATGGTCGGTCGCTGGCAGGTGCCGGTAGCGGATGTGGCGGTAACTTCGATGGGTTACGACACCTATCGTGGCGAGGCGATGGCTATGGGTGAGCGCACGCCACTGGCGCTGATCAGCGGGCCGGCATCCGGCCGGATGGCGATTGGCGAGGCGATCACCAATATTGCCGCCGCTGATATCGAGAAAATTTCCGATATCAAGCTGTCGGCCAACTGGATGGCCGCAGCCGGCCAGGAGGGTGAAGATGCGCGCCTCTACGATACGGTAGAAGCGGTATCCAGTCTGTCGCAACAGCTTGGCATCAGCATTCCGGTGGGCAAGGATTCGCTGTCGATGAAAACCGTGTGGCAGGACCGCGAGCAGCAAAAGTCGGTGGTTTCGCCGCTGTCGCTGATCGTCTCGGCATTTGCCCAGGTGCAGGATGTGCGCCACACGCTGACGCCGGTATTGCGCACCGATGCCGGCGATACCGACCTGATCCTGATCGACCTCGGCGCCGGCAAGTGTCGCCTGGGGGCGTCGGCACTGGCGCAGGTTTACAAGCAGATCGGCGACTTCAATCCGGATGTGGTCAATCCGGCACGACTGACAGCGTTTTTCAACGTAGTCCAGGCGCTGAAACGCGATGGCAAACTGTTGGCTTACCATGATCGTTCCGACGGTGGCCTGTTCGTAACGTTATGCGAAATGATGTTTGCCAGCCATGTTGGCCTGAATATCGAGGTCGACGAGCTGTGTTTCGAACGCCGCCGCTCCGAGCGCGAATACGGTGAAGTCACCTCGGAAGATGTGTTGCGTGCCGAGAATGGCCGCATCATGGGGGTGTTGTTCAACGAAGAGCTGGGCGCGGTGGTGCAGTGCCGTCGCAGCGATACCTCGGCGGTGATGGCGGCATTCTTTACCGCCGGCATCCGCAGCGAGCTGTATGTGATCGGCTCGATTGCATCCGACGACAAGCTGAAGATCAAGCGCAACAACAAGACTGTGTTCCAGGAGGCGCGCACGGTGCTGCAGCGCGCCTGGTCGGAAACCAGCTATCAGCTGCAACGCCTGCGCGACAATCCGGATTGTGCCGACGCCGAGTTCGAGCGCATTCTCGACAAGAACGACAAGGGGTTGTTTGCCGATTTGACGTTCGACCCGGCCGAAAACATTGCCGCACCTTATATCAGCAAGGGAGCCAAACCGCGGATCGCGATCCTGCGCGAACAGGGGGTGAACAGCCAGGGCGAGATGGCTGCTGCCTTCGTCAAGGCCGGCTTCGATGCGCTGGATGTGCATATGAGTGACATTATCGCTGGCCGGGTATCGTTGCAGGATGTGCTGGGCGTGGCCGCCTGCGGCGGTTTCTCCTATGGCGACGTTCTGGGGGCGGGCGAGGGCTGGGCCAAGAGTATCCTGTTCAATCCGCGTGCCAGAGAGCAGTTCGAGGCATTTTTCCAGCGCAGCGATACCTTCGCGCTGGGGGTGTGCAATGGTTGCCAGATGATGAGTAATCTGAAGACGATTATTCCCGGTGCCGAGCATTGGCCGCATTTTGGTCGTAACGAGTCCGAGCAGTTCGAGGCGCGGCTGGTGATGGCAGAGGTGCTGGATAGCCCGTCGGTCTTCCTGCAGGGCATGGCGGGCAGCAAGATGCCTATCGTGGTGTCGCATGGCGAAGGCAAAGCCGAATTCGCCAGCGCTGCGGCGCAGAAAAACGTCATTGCCGCGTTGCGCTTTGTCGACCACAAGGGCAAGCCGACCGAGGTGTATCCATTTAATCCTAACGGCTCGCCAAAGGGTGTGACTGGCGTAACCACTGCCGATGGTCGTTTCACCATCATGATGCCGCACCCGGAACGGGCTCATCGTACCGTGCAGCTGTCCTGGCATCCCGAGCAGTGGGGTGAGGATTCGGGCTGGATGCGCATGTTCCGCAATGCACGTAAGTGGATCGGCTAAGGCCTGCTCATCGAAACCCTGAATTGCCCCGCATAGCGGGGCAATTTTTTTGCCGACGTAAGCCTAATGAAATCAGGTGGATAGTGGCTGGGTAAGCGTTAGGGGCAAAAATCTTTCACCCGAAGTGTTGACAGGGTTTAGTGCGGTGCGTATAGTTCGG
>CALMFQ010000176.1 GCA_937863215.1 uncultured Pseudomonadota bacterium | reverse complement strand
GCAACGGCGAGTTGGTGCTGAACTGGATTACCCCGCACCAGAAATGGGGTATCCACAGTACCTACACCGACAACCTGCGCATGCTGACGCTGTCGCGTGGCGGTCCGCACGTCTGGGTTTCGGAAACCGAAGCCAAGCAGGTAGGGCTGAAGGATAACGATTGGGTCGAGGTCTACAACGTCAACGGTACGCTGACTGCCCGTGTGGTGGTATCGCAGCGTGTGCCGGTGGGCATGTGCCTGATGTATCACGCTCAGGAGAAGATCGTGAACGTACCGGGCGCCGAAACTTCCGGCTTCCGTGGCGGTATGCACAACTCGGTAACCCGTACCGTAACCAAGCCGACCCACATGATCGGCGGTTACGTGCAGCAGGCCTACGGCTTCAACTACTACGGTACTGTCGGCTCGAACCGTGACGAATACGTCATCGTACGCAAGATGAACAAGGTGGACTGGCTGGAAGGCCCGCTGGTTGAGGAAGGAGCAAGCAAATGAAGATTCGCGCCCAGGTAGCAATGGTGCTGAACCTCGACAAGTGTATCGGCTGTCACACCTGTTCGATCACTTGCAAGAACGTCTGGACCAGCCGTGACGGCGTCGAGTACGTCTGGTTCAACAACGTCGAGTCCAAGCCCGGTATCGGTTACCCGAAAGAATGGGAAAACCAGGAAAAGTGGAACGGCGGCTGGAGACGGCGCGCCGATGGCAAGATCGAACCGCGTCAGGGCGGCAAGCTGCGGATTCTGGCGAATATTTTCGCCAATCCGAACCTGCCGGAAATCGACGATTACTACGAGCCGTTTACCTACGACTACGAGCATCTGCAGAAAGCACCGCTGAGCCAGACGCCGCCGACTGCGCGGCCGATCTCGGTAATCACCGGCCAGAAGATGGACAAGATCCACTGGGGCCCGAACTGGGAAGACGATCTGGGCGGCGAATTCAGCTCGCGCGGTCGTGACGCCCTGTTCGAAGGCGTGCAGAAGGAAATGTATTCGACATTCGAAAACACTTTCCTGATGTATCTGCCGCGTCTGTGCGAACACTGTCTGAACCCGGCCTGTGTCGCATCGTGCCCGTCCGGCTCGATCTACAAACGCGAAGACGACGGTATCGTGCTGGTCGATCAGGACAAATGCCGCGGCTGGCGTATGTGTATCTCCGGTTGCCCGTACAAGAAGATCTATTACAACTGGTCTTCCGGCAAAGCAGAGAAATGCATCTTCTGCTACCCGCGTATCGAAGCCGGTCAGCCGACCGTATGTTCGGAAACCTGTGTCGGCCGTATCCGTTACCTCGGCGTGTTGCTGTACGACGCCGATGGCATCGAAGCCGCCGCATCGGTTGCCAACGAGAAGGATCTGTACGAAGCGCAGCTGAAGCTGTTCCTCGACCCGAACTCGCCGGCTGTGATCGAAGAAGCGCGCAAACAGGGCATCCCGGATTCGTGGCTGACCGCAGCGCAGAAATCGCCGGTGTACAAGATGGCCTGCGAATGGAAAGTGGCGTTCCCGCTGCATCCGGAATACCGCACGCTGCCGATGGTGTGGTACATCCCGCCGCTGTCGCCGATCCAGTCGGCGGCTGAATCCGGCAAGATGGGCATGAACGGTATCATTCCGGACACCAAGTCGCTGCGCATCCCGGTGCGTTATCTGGCCAACCTGCTGACTGCCGGCAAGGAAGAGCCGATTGTCAGCGCGCTCGACCGGATGCTGGCAATGCGTGCCTTCAAGCGTTCGCAAGTGGTCGAGAAGCAGCCGAACCGCACCGTACTGCAGCAGGTCGGTCTGTCGGAAGCGCAAGTGGAAGACATGTACCAGATCATGGCGATCGCCAACTACGAAGACCGCTTCGTGATTCCGTCCAGCCACAAGGAAATGGTGGAAGACAGCTTCAACGAAAAAGGCTCGTGTGGCTTCAGTTTCGGCAACGGCTGCTCTGGCGGAACTTCGGAAGGTACGCTGTTCGGCAAGAAGAAATCCGGCAGCGAAATCTTTGTCGACATGCCCAAGTCGCGCAAGAAACAGCAACTGGAAGGCGTCTGAGGGGCTGGTAGGGTGGGTTAGCCGCTAGGCGGCGTAACCCACCGTAAACCGACCGTCAGATTTGCAAGGAGAAGACACATGCAACACTACCAAGTACTGTCCGCGCTGCTGCTGTATCCGGATCAGGAATGGCTGAATGCGCTGCCGGAGCTGGAAACCGCTCTGGCAGCCGATCCGGTGATGGCTGCCGAGGTTCAGCCGCTGTTCCGTTTTCTGGAGCAGCACGATCTGATCGAGCTGCAGGAAAACTACGTCGCCACGTTCGACCGCAATCCGCGCCACAGTCTGCACATGTTCGAGCACATTCACGGTGAAAGCCGCGATCGCGGCCCGGCCATGGTCGATCTGCTGGAGGAGTACCGCAAGCACGGTTACGACGTGACCGCCGAAGAACTGCCGGACTATGTACCGATGTTCCTCGAATTTCTCAGCCAGGTATCGGCAGAGGAAGCGGAACGTCTGCTCGGCGATGCGATTCACGTGCTGGCGCTGGTCGGCGACAAGCTGGAAGCCAATGGCAGCCCGTATTCGCATGTGTTCACGGTATTGCGCAGCCTGACCACGGTTGAACCCCGACCGCTGGCCGAGCCGCCGATCCGCGACATGGACGAAGCGATGGAAGTGTTCGGTCCGAGCCCGGACGGTGTCGAACCCTTGCTCAAGCCGCAAACCCAAACTGTGAAGTTCTACCCCAAAGGCACCGCGCCGGCGCGGGTTTAACGGAGGAAATCAATCATGGATTATCTGCATCAATTCCTGTTCGGGATCTACCCGTACATCGCTGCAGCGGTATTCCTGCTCGGTAGTCTGGCGCGTTTCGAGCGTGACCAGTACACCTGGCGCAGCGAATCGTCGCAAATGTTGCGTACCGGGGCCTTGCGCCTTGGCAGCAATCTGTTCCACATCGGCATCATCGGCCTGTTCTTCGGCCACATGGTCGGCCTGCTGACTCCGGTCGCAGTCTGGGATGCGCTGGGTGTACCGCACGGCGCCAAGCAGCTGTTCGCCATGACCGCGGGCGGCATCATGGGCAGCATGTGTCTGATCGGCCTGCTGATCCTGATTCACCGTCGTCTGAGTGAAGAGCGCATCGCCGCACAGACCCGTTTCGGCGACAAGCTGGTACTGGTCTGGCTGCTGGTCACCGTATCGCTCGGTCTGGCTACCATTCCGGTTTCGGCCGGGCACATGGACGGCCACATGATGGTGCTGCTGATGAGCTGGGCACAGCACATTGTCACTTTCCGTGGCGATGCCGCCGAATTCATCGCCGCAGCTTCGCCGGTGTTCAAATTCCACCTGTTCATGGGTATCAGCGTGTTCGTGATCTTCCCGTTCACCCGTCTGGTGCACGTCTGGAGCGGTTTCGGTTCGGTGACTTACCTGAGCCGCGCCTGGCAGCTGGTGCGCACCCGCTAAGCCGCTGAACGGCAGCAAAACCCGGCGGGCATGGATGGTACAATCCATGCCCGTTTTTCATTTGTGTCATCAAAACACTGGAGAGCATCATGGGTATCAGCGTAAACGGCGTCGAAATTACCGATGCAATGGTCGAGGCCGAGTTGCCGCGCCACGAGGATGCACGCAATCCGTTACAGGCCACGGTGCATGAGCTGATCCTGCGCGAATTGCTGTTGCAGAAAGCGCGTGCGCTCGGGCTGCCGGGCGACAGCGACGACGAAATCGTCAATGCGGTGATTGAATCGCAGTGCCGCGTGCCGGATGCCGACGAAGCCGCATGCCGGACTTTCTACAGCAACAATCCGGAGCGTTTTCGCAACGGCGATCTGGCCGAGGCCAGTCACATCCTGTTCCAGGTGACCGATACGGTACCGCTGGAACTGCTGCGTGCCACCGCCAACGATGTGCTGGAGGAGGTCAAGGCCAACCCGGAACGGTTTGCCGAACTGGCGCAGAAATACTCCAATTGCCCATCCGGCCAGGTGGGCGGCAATCTGGGCCAGTTGCAGCGTGGCGATACGGTGCCGGAATTCGATGCGGTGATTTTCCGTCTCAACGACGGCGAAATCTGCGATTCGCTGGTGGAAACCCGTTTCGGCATGCATATCATCCGCGTCGAGCGCCGGGTGGAAGGCCGTTTGCTGCCGTTCGAGATGGTCAGCCAGCAGTTGGCTGAGTTTCTTACCCACACGGCGCAAAGCCGGGCGCTGCACCAGTACCTGCAAATGCTGGTGGGTGAGGCGAAAATCGAGGGATTCGACATGCAGGGGGCCGATTCACCGCTGGTGCAATGACGGGGCTCGCCCGAATTGGCGCGAACTGCGGCCCGGCTTATGCCGGGCCTTGTTTTTGGGCAGAGAAATTCGCAATCTTTTACTAGACTGATAACTTGGTAGGCCGAACCAGGGAAATTCCCGGGAAGGCGTTGGTTTATTGGCTGCACGAGCGGGGCGCTGCGTACCACAGACAGGCCATCCGTTTGGCAGGCTTTGCGTGCCAAGCCGTGTTGTATTCGCGTGGCGCCTATCCTCACGATCGTCATGCTTTCCGCGTAGCGGGCTCCTTGCGCTTCATCCTGCTCGCCGCATGAATCAGTGCTTCCCTGGCTGCTAGAGCCGCGGCCGCCATTCTCGCCTTGGCGGATTTGGAAAATTCCGTCGTTCCCGTTGTAATTCCTAGGGGTTCTATGATGTCGTTGTCGCGTCTGGTTGGCAGGCTGTCGTTTCCTGCCAAGTTTTTCCTGATCGGATTGCTGTTCCTGATCCCGGTTTCCATATTGCTGCTGATGGTTGCACGCAATTCGCTGCAGGACATCAACACGATCCGCAACGAGCAAGCCGGCTTGCGGATCAACAATCAGGTTCGTGCTTTGCTGCAGCATGTGCAGAGACATCGCGGCCTGAGCAGCCTCTGGCTCAGCGGCCATCAGGCGGACGAAGCCAGACTGCTCGCCACCGAGGGTGAGCTGGACCAACTGTTGCGCAGTATTCCGCCCGATCTGCCGGAGCAGCTGCAGCGCTGGGGCGTGGCGGACGAATGGAACAAGTTCACCGGCGAATGGACGCAAATCCGTGGCAGCTGGCGCAGCAGCGACGCTGCCGGCAATCTGAACAGCCACATTCTGCTGGTGCAGCGGCTGCTGCAGATCAGCCGCCAGATTCAGGATCGCAGCGAACTGGCGCTGGACCCGGAAAACGAGAGCTTCCATATCCAGAACCTGTTGTTCGAACGACTGTTGCAGGTAACCGAACAGGTTGGGGTGGCGCGCTCCACCGGCGTCGGCGTTGCCACGCGGGCGCAGATCACTCAGCCGGAACGGGTCAAGCTGGCGATTGCCGGAGGCCTCATTCATCAGCTGGTGCAGTCGATGCGCGCCGATCTGCAGGGGGCGTACGATCACAGCCCGGCTTTCAAGGCGGAATTGGGGGCGACCAACGAAGCCCTGTTGGCACGCATGGACGACGCTCAGCAGTTGATCCTGCACGATTTTGTCGAGCAGGAAACGGTCAATGTCCAGCCGGAGCAATTCTTTACCGATATGTCGCAGATCATCGATACCTCGTACCAGTTGTACGACCAGCTTGCCGAGCGCCTGCGGCGCCTGTTGCAGCAGCGCTACGACAACCATGTGCGCTATGAAGCATCGATCGGTATCGTGGTTGTGGTTACCGGACTGCTGGCTTTGCTGATGTTCATGACCATCTATCGCACGCTGCGCGCATCGGTGCACGATCTGCGCAATGTTTCCGGCTTGCTGGCTACCGGCGACCTGACGGTGCGTGCCCGCATTGTCGGTGATGACGAGTTGACGCAAATTGCCAGGGCGTTCAACGATATGGCGCAGCATTTGCGCACCCTGATCGGCGAAATTTCCGGTGCGGTGACACAGGTGCAGACTTCTACCGTTACCATGGCCAACTCGTCGGCGAACATTGCCCGCAGCTCGCAGGAGCAAAGCGTGTCGGCGGCATCGATGGCTGCCGCAGTCGAGCAGATGACGGTCAGCGTTTCGCTGGTGGCCGACAATACGCGCGAAACCGACAAGACCGCCAGCAGCTCGCAGAATCTGGCTGCCGAGGCGCAGCAGATCGTGCTGGCCGCAGTGCACGAAATGCAGCAGGTTGCCGATGCGGTAACCCAGACCGCCGGCACGATCAACACGCTCAACGCCAGCTCGGCCGAGATTTCGCAGATCGTCGGCGTGATCAAGGAAATTGCCGATCAGACCAATCTGCTGGCGCTGAATGCGGCAATCGAAGCTGCGCGTGCCGGTGAGGTCGGGCGTGGCTTTGCCGTGGTGGCGGATGAAGTACGCAAGCTGGCGGAGCGCACCAGCGAAGCAACCACGCAGATTGCCACCACCATCAATGTGATTCAGCGCGATACCGTCAATGCCGCCAGCTCGATGAATCAGGGTAACGACAAGGTGGTTGCCGGGGTGGAGATGATTCAGGAGGCGGGCAACGCAATGATGCGCATCCAGAGCGGCACCAACGACGTGAAGCACGCGATCAGCGACATCGCCGTCGCCGCTACTGAACAGCGCAACGCCAGCCATGAAATTGCACGCAATGTCGAAAACATCGCGCAGATGGCCGAAACCAATGCGGCGGCAGTGCAGAATGCCGCAAAGGTCGCCGCACAGCTGGAGGATGCCGCGGAACACCTGCGCCAGACTCTGGCGCGTTTCCGGCTGTAACTGTTGCGGCAGGCAAACGAAAAGGGCCATGCGGCCCTTTTTGTTTTGCTGCGTAACCCGTGTCAACAGCACCTATTTCCAGGATGTGAACATTTTCTTCAGCAGGTACGGCGTCAGTTTCAGCGAGCTGCCGAGGTATTCACCCGGCGAGCGCGGGAAGGCGAAGCGCAGCGCCGCCAGCAGCGCGGTGTAGGTATCCTGGCTGAACGGGAACCACCACAGATTGCGTTTGGCCGGCAGGATATCCCAGTTGACCACTTTGGCGTGGGTCATTTCCTGCAGCCCGTGCGCGCCGTGAGTGCGGCCGATGCCGGACAGCTTCCAGCCGCCCCACGGCGTTTCCGACAGGCCGTGGGTGTACAGATGGTCGTTGATCGCGGTGACGCCGGTTTCCAGTCGCGCCGAGATCGCCTTGCCTTTGGCCAGGTCGCGCGTCCAGACCGATGACGTCAGCCCCAGATCGGAATCGTTGGCCTTGCGGATCGCTTGCTCCAGATCGTCGAACGGCACTACTGCCATTACCGGGCCGAAGGTTTCTTCCTGCATGGTCAGCATATCGTCGCTGATATTGGTCAACAGTGTTGCCGGGTGGAAATAGCCGGGGGTCGGGCCCTTGGCGGTCGATTGCGCTTCGATTTTTGCGCCCTTGTCGAGCGCATCCTGCACGTGGCGTTCGACCACCTTGAGTTGATTCTGGGTGCTCATGGCTCCCATTTCGACTTCGAAATCGGTATCGACACCGTGGCGCATCTTGCGGGTTTTTTCCGCCAGCAGCTGGACGAATTCCGCATACACCTTGCGCTCGACGTAAATGCGCGCCACGCCGCCACACGATTGGCCGGCATTCTGATAGCCCGCCCACGCCGCACCATTGGCGGCGCGTTCCAGATCGGCATCGGCGAGCACCAGCATCGGGTCGTTGCCGCCCAGCTCCAGCGACAGCGGGGTGAGGTTTTCCGCCGCCTGCGCCATCAATTGCTTGCCGGTGGCCACCGAGCCGGTGAAGAAAATCTTGTCGATGCCGTGCTTGAAGAACGCGGTCGAGACGGCGCCGCCGCTGCCGACTATGTGCTGGAACAGCCCGCTCGGCAATGCGCCGGCGGCAACGATTTTTTCGATTGCCTTGCCGACCAGCGGCGTCTGTGCCGCCACCTTGAGCATGATGGCGTTGCCGGCCATCAGCCCCATCACCAGCTCGCCGAACGGAATCGACAGCGGATAGTTCCACGGGCTGATGATGCCGACCCCGCCCAGCGGCACGTGGGTCCGCTGCGAGCG
>CALMFQ010000175.1 GCA_937863215.1 uncultured Pseudomonadota bacterium | reverse complement strand
GGCGTCGTGTGCCGGCGGCAGGTGCAGGGTGAACCAGAAACTGCTGCCCTGGCCGGCTACGCTGTCAACGCCGATGTTGCCGCCCATCAGTTCGCACAGCTGCTTGGAGATCGCCAGCCCGAGCCCGGTACCGCCGTAGACGCGGGTGGTGGACGCATCGGCCTGGGTGAATTTGTCGAAAATGCGCGCCTGTTGTTCCGGTGTCATGCCGATGCCGGTGTCGCTGACGGCGATTTTCAGGTGTGCGCGGGTATCGGTGGCACCGATCGAGCTGATTTCGATCAGGATGTGGCCTTGCTGGGTGAACTTGATTGCGTTGCTGACCAGGTTCGACAGGATTTGCCGGATGCGCCCCGGATCGCCGACCACCCTTTCCGCCGCATCGGGCGAATAGCGCAGGATCAGGTTGAGGCCTTTCTTTTCCGCTGCCAGCAGTTCGAAATCGGTGATGGCTTCGACCACCTCGCGCAGGTCGAACGAAATCGGTTCGATTTCCAGTTTACCGGCCTCGATCTTGGAAAAATCGAGGATGTCGTTGATCAGCCCGAGCAGGCTTTCGGCACTGTTGCGCGCAACGTCGGCAAATTCCTTTTGCTGCGGCTTCAGCTCGCTGTTCTGCAGCAGGCCGAGCATGCCGATCACGCCATTCATCGGTGTGCGGATTTCGTGGCTCATATTGGCCAGAAATTCGCTTTTCGACTGGCTGGCCGCCTCGGCCTGACTGCGTGCCTGCTCCAGCTGCAGGTTGGCTTCGCGCATCTGGCGCCGCAGCCGGCTGTAATAGCCGCCGAACAGCGAAAACCACACCAGCACGATGGTGACGGCAAACCATTGCATGATTTCCAGATCGGGATCGAGCCGACCCGGATGAACGCGGATCGTCCACCACGAATCGAGGCCGAAAATGGTCGAGCTGAATGCAGCCAGCATCAGCAGCTGGCGTGTGCTCAGACGGAACACGCCGAAGCTGTAGCCCATCAGGTACACCATCATGAACACGGTGCGCGCCTGGGTCGCATAGTGCACCAGGATCAGCCCGACCAGATTGCCGACCAGCAGCTGTGGAATGGTCATGCTCGGGTCGCCGAGACGCAGATTGGCGCCGGTGCGGAAAGCGATGTAATAGCCGACGTGCGCGACGATCACCACTGCGCCCATCAACAGCATCGCTTCGCGCGCGATCAGGCCGCGCCAGTTGGCGAACGCGGCGAGTATGAACAGCGTGGCGTAGGTTGCCAGCGCCATCTGCATGCGCCGGATGCGCAACTGCTGTTTTTGCGCTTCGCTGAGCTGGCCGCTGCTACCGGCGTCGGTGCCTGAAGGTGTCATGGCTCGGGGCGGGGAAGGGTAACGCCTGAATATTAGACTTTGTTTACGCGGGTTTCATGGCCGGTGCGGGGGGCTGAGCCTGTCGCGAGCAACCCTCAACAGAACCTAAGGAAGCGCTGATTTATTGGCTGCGCGGGCGAATTGCTGCGTCGCGCGGTGCTCGAAAGCTCGCCTATCCTCATGATATGTCTCGCTTCCTGCGCGCCGGGCTCCTTGCACTTCATCCCGCTCGCCGAATAAATCAGCGCTTCCCTAATAGGGAATGCGGTCGATCTTGTTGAGCCAGTCCTGGAATACCGCTTGCGCCTCGGGCTGCAGCAACTGATGGGCGGGGGTCTTTTTTTCCGTCTGCGGGCGATTGATTTCGCAATACAGCCATTCGTCGTCGAACCCGGCGTTGGCGGCGTCTACCCGTGTGCCACCGAAATAGATGCGGTCGACGCGTGCCCAGTAGGCCGCTGCCAGGCACATCGGGCAGGGTTCGCAACTGCTGTAGAGCTCGCAGCCGTGCAGCGTGAAGCTGCCGAGTTTGTGACAGGCGCGGCGGATGGCGACGATTTCGGCATGCGCGGTCGGATCGTTGTGCGAGGTGACCATGTTCCAGCCTTCGGCA
>CALMFQ010000174.1 GCA_937863215.1 uncultured Pseudomonadota bacterium | reverse complement strand
TCCTGCGCTGCAACCTGGGCCCGCTCTGCCAGCTTGCGTACTTCGGCAGCCACCACCGCGAAACCCTTGCCGTGCTCGCCGGCACGCGCGGCCTCGATAGCGGCGTTCAGTGCCAGCAGATTGGTCTGATAGGCGATATCGTCGATGATGCCGATCCTGTCGGCGATCTGGCGCATTGCCTGCACCGTTTCCTTCACGGCTGCGCCGCCTTCCTTGGCTTCGCGTGCCGCATTGGCGGCCATCGAGTCGGTAACCTTGGCATTGTCGGCATTCTGGCTGATCGATGCCGACATTTGTTCAATCGACGCACTGGTTTCTTCCACGCTGGCAGCCTGTTCGCTCGACGACTGCGACAGCGACTGCGAAGTTGCGCTTACCTGCTCCGAGGCACTGGCGAGATTATCGGCGCTGGAGCGCACTTCGAGGATGATTTGCGACAGCTTCTGCTGCATATCGTGCATGGCCGCCAGCAGACGGCCGGTTTCATCGCGTGAACCAACCTCAATGGTCTGGGTCAGGTCGCCCTCGGCAATCCGGTGTGCGGCATCCATTGCCCGCACCATCGGCCTGGTCACGCTGCGGGTAATGAAGAACGACAGTGCGATGGAAATCAGCACCGCTACCGCAGCCACCGCCAGCATCACACTACGCATGCGCAGATACTGCTCCTGCGCAGCCTGCCCGGATTCACCCATCAGCTTGCCCTGAGTTTCGGCCAGCGTATCGGCCGCTTCGATATAACTCTGCTGGAAGCCGCGCAGGTCTTCGGTCAGAAAGCGGATTGCCTCTTCACGCTTGCCTTCTTCCACCAGGCGCAGGAATTTGTCCTGGCCGGAAACGTAGCGGCCACGCGCATCCTTGATTCCTTGCAGCGCCTTGCGATCCTGATCGGTCCTGGCCTGGGTTTCGAGTTTTTCCAGGTTATTCTTGATGACCTTGCGCGCCTCCTGAATCCGGTCCAGCTCCTGGCGAATCTGCTCCGGGCGGCTCAAAACCACGGTAAACGCCATCGAGCGCGCAATCAGATTGACGTTGTCGATGATGTCGTTGGCCGCGACTGTCTGCGGCCAGCGCTCATCGACAATATCGCGGGTACGCTCATTCATCGATGCTGCCTGATTCAGGCTGAACGCGATTGCCGCAACCATGACTGCAACAATGATTCCAAAGCCCAAGCCAAGCCTGGTTGCAATTCGCATGTTGTTTAACATTGCCATCTCCATCCGTTGAATGAGTCTGCTGCCTGTATCAGGCGGCTTCGCCTTCGCGCGACCGCCGGGTTTGATCCGCCACCAGCGCCGCCACATCGAGAATCAATGCAACTTCACCGGTGCCGAGAATGGTTGAGCCGGAAATGCCGCGCAGGCCGCCAAACAGCCTGCCAAGCGGTTTGATCACCGTCTGCTGTTCGCCGTGCAGCGCATCGACGATGACGCCCACCTTGGTCGTGACCGTGCGCACCACCACCACGCTGCTGCGTCGTGCCCGGCTGCCGGGAATATCGAACATACTGCGCAGATCCAGCAGCGGCAGGACTTCGCCACGCAGCTTGAGATAGCCGCTGTCGAACTGCTGTGCAGGGAACTCCACGCACTCGACCACAGTATCGAGCGGAATGACAAAGAACGAATTCGCCAGCGAAATCAGGAAACCGTCGATAATGGCCAGCGTCAGTGGCAGATAGATGCGGAACGTGGTTCCCTCTCCCTGGCGGCTGTCGATTTCAATTGCACCGCGCAGCGCTTCGATGCTGCTTTTCACCACATCCATGCCAACACCGCGGCCGGACAGGCTGGTTACCTGGTCGGCGGTGGAAAATCCGGGTTCGAAAATCAGCTGGTGGATTTCGCGCTGGCTCAGATTGGCGTTCGCCGCCACCAGGCCTTTCTCCACCGCCTTGGCCAGGATACGCTCGGTTTTCAGCCCGGCGCCGTCGTCGGAAATTTCGATCACGATATGCGGCCCATCGTGGCAGGCATTCAACCGCACCATGCCTTTCGCCGGCTTGCCCGCAGCCAGCCGGGCTTCGGCCGGCTCGATGCCATGGTCGATGGCATTGCGCACCAGATGCGTCAGCGGGTCGCCGATTTTCTCGACAAAAGTCTTGTCCAGCTCGGTTTCGGCGCCGCCGATCTGCAACTCGATATCCTTGCCCAGCTCCTTGCTGACATCGCGCACTACGCGGTTGAAGCGATTGAAGGTTTCGCCGATCTCCACCATGCGCAGATGCAATGCACTGTCGCGGATGTTTTCCACCAGCTCGGAAATGCGGCTCGCCGCCTCGATCATCTGTGCCGCACCGTGCTGTGTGGCAACCACGTTGGCGCCGGCACTGGCGATTACCAGCTCGCCAACCAGATCGATCAGTGCATCGAGCTTCTCCGATTGCACCTTGACGTGGCTGCTCTCGCGCTGGCGTGCAACCTTGGCCTGATTCTGCTTGACCAGCGCAGCATCGATCACGCTGCCATCGACGTGCGCGTGTTCACGCACAATTTCGCCCAGCGGCTTGCGTGCATCGGCTATCTCGGCGTCACCCGACTGGGTGTGCAGTGCCTCGTCCAGCTCAACCTGACTGAGCACGCCGCTGGCAACCAGGATTTCCCCCAACCGCAACTCCTGATTCGGCATGCTGCGAATGAATTCGACATACTGCTGTAACTGGCACGACGGCGGCAGAATGGTGACCTTGCAGTCGTCGCGCACGAACTCGAACGCACCGACGATCTGCTCACGGCTGGCATCGCTGTCGAGATCCAGTTCCAGCCCCCAGCTGCAACTTTCCGGGTCAAGCTGCGCCAGTGGCTCAATCTGCTCGGTCAGGCTGGTCACATTGACGAGTTTGCCCAGCGTGGCCACATAGCCAAGAATCGACAGCGGATCGAATCCGCTGCGAAAAGTATCCGCACCAAAGCGCAGCGAAATGTGCCAGACCTTGCCGCTGCCGGCCCTGCCGGGCAACACCTCGGCCTCGGCTTGCGCAGTGGCGGCAACAGCCGGCGCTGCGGGCTCCCGTGTATCCTGCAAGCGATGCTGGAGCCAGATTTCAATGGTTGCGGCATTGCGCTGCTCCTCCTCCGACAAGGAGCCGCGACCGGCAATCAAACGGTCGATCATCACGCCGATCACGTCGCACGCCGCCAGCAGCAGACCAATCAGGTCGCTGTCGGGAGCTTGCTTCTGGTCGCGCACGTCGGCCAGCACGCTTTCGACCACATGTGTAAAGGTAACGATTGCGGCAAAATCGAACAGCCCAGCCGAGCCCTTGATGGTGTGGACTGCGCGGAAAATCGAATTGACCGCCTCCTGATCGCCCGGATTCTGTTCCAGCTGCAACAGGCCGGATTCCAGCTGTTGGTGCAGCTCGATGCACTCCTGCAGCAGCACTTTCAGCAACGAGTCGAGTTCGTCGTTGGCATACATGTCGGATATCCTCACTGCGGCGCAGCCGTCATTCTTTGGCAGGGATCAGCTGCGGGTCGCCGAAAAAGCTGTTCAGGCCAAACAGCTCCAGCGCCTGGCGCAGCTCGGCGCTGTGGTTGACCAGGCTCAGTTCGCAGCCGTCGAACAGCGCCTGATGCTTGAGCGCCACCAGCAATTGCAGGCCGGCGGCATCGACCTCCGCCACGGCATCCATATCGAGAACCAGATCGCGGCAGGTGGCAAGCTCCTGCAATAGTTTGTTGCGCAGTTCTGCGACTGCGTAGATGGTGAGCGAGTCGCCCATTGCTACAGTACGTTGGCCGGCATTCATTTTCGTGCTCGGCAATGCCGGCACATCAGGCGGCGATCAGTTTCTTGACTGCATCCAGCATTTGCGCCGGCTGGAACGGCTTTACCACCCATGCCTTGGCGCCAGCGGCCTGGCCTTCGGCCTTCTTTGCAGCTTCTGCCTCGGTGGTCAACATGATCACCGGGGTAAAGCGATGCTGTGGATCCTGCTTCAGCGCCTTGACGAAGCTGATTCCGTCCATGTTCGGCATGTTGACGTCGCTGATCACCAGATTGACGCGCTGACTGCCGAGCTTTTTCAGCGCATCGCTGCCATCGCATGCCTCGACTACTGCGTAGCCGGCGCCGCGTAATGCAATCGATACCACCTGGCGCAGGGAAATCGAATCGTCTACCACCATTACTGTTTTCGCCATGCTGTTTCCCCGAATAAGGCTGCGGGCTCGACTGCGGCATCGACGCACCGGCTTTGCCCCGCATGGCGTTACATTAGGATCAATTCACATCTCCATGCATAAGAAGCGGCTGTTTTTCTCCTAGGCATTGCCGGAAAAATTCTAGGGATTTCCTTAATCGCGCCATTTACCGGCGGCCGCCACCGCGGCGAACGTGGATAAAAAAAGCGCCATGTGCATGCACATGGCGCCGTATCAGGGAAAGCAGGAACACTTAACGTTCGAATACCGCGATCGACTCTACATGCGCGGTATGCGGGAACATGTTGACCACGCCCGCATGCAACAACCGGTAGCCCTTGGTATTGACCAGTACGCCGGCATCGCGGGCCAGCGTCGCCGGGCTGCACGATACGTAGACAATGCGGCGCGGTGCATCTTCGCCAAACGCCTTGACCAGCTCGATTGCACCATCGCGCGGCGGATCGATAAGCATCTTGTCGAAGCGGCCGAGCGCTACCAGGCTGTCTTCCGTCATTTCAAACAAATTGGCGACACGGAACTCGGTGGCGGCAGCCAGGCCGTTCAGAGCGGCATTCTCACGCGCTCGCTCGACCAGTCCCTGGCTGCCTTCCATGCCCAGAACCGTGGCGCCGCGGCGGGCAATCGGCAAAGTGAAGTTGCCCAGGCCGCAGAACATGTCGGCAATCCGCTCGCCCGGCTGCGGATCCAGCAGGCGCAAAGCCCGGCCGACCAATACCTGATTGATCTGCGGGTTGACCTGGGTGAACTCGGTGGGCCGGAATGGCATGACCACGTTGAATTCCGGCAGCGAGTAAGTCAGCCTGGCGGCGTCGAGCGGGTAGAACGCATAAGCGGTCTCCGGGCCCTTCGGCTGCAGCCAGAACTGCACCCGATGCCGATCTGCGTAGTCGCGCAGCCGTTGCTCGTCGGCCTCGGTCAGCGGCTCCATATTGCGCAAGACCATCACGTCGATATTGTCGCCGATTGCCAGCTCGATCTGCGGCATGCGTTCGCGGATGCTGAGGCCGCCAATCAGTTCGCGCAGTGGCAGCAGCTGATCGGAAATACGCTTGGGCAGGATATGGCACTGCTGCATGTCGGCGATGAAGCTGGAACGCTTCTCGTGAAAGCCGACCAGCATGCCGCCCTTTTTCGCCACGTAACGCACCGACATGCGCGCCCGGTAGCGATAGCCCCAGCCCGGGCCGTAAATCGGCGGCAGCAGCGACTCTGCCCTTACCTTGCCGATGTGCCACAGATTGTCTTCCAGCACGCGCTGCTTGGCAGCTACCTGAGCCGAGGCTTCCATGTGCTGCATCGAACAGCCGCCGCAGACGCCAAAATGCGGGCAACGCGGCTGGGCACGGACAAAGCTCTCGCGCAGCACGCTAA
>CALMFQ010000173.1 GCA_937863215.1 uncultured Pseudomonadota bacterium | reverse complement strand
CTTTATTGCCCATGAAACCATCTTTGGCCGGCTGGATGAATTTCTGTGTGGCATGCTGGCGGGTATCGCTTGGTGCCGTAATCCTCGGATATGTCAGCATCCTCTGCACTTGCTAGGAGCCACGTTGCTGGTTTTGGGCGTGTTGCAATGGTTCAATCGCCACGGTGGATCGGCGAACATTCAGGCATCGTACTGGATCATCTGGACTGCTGCTGAGGGGCTGATGTGGTCTTGGTTTTTGCTTGCCTATTTGCAGCAAGCACGTGCTCTGCATGTAAGGCTGTCTGCCATGCTGGCTTGGGCCGGGAGTATTAGTTTCTCGATTTATGTCATGCACAATTTGGTTTTGGCCACGCTGCGTAAATTTGTGTCGCCCACCTTGTGGAGTGATGACGTAATCCTGTCAACCGTACTTAGTGGTGGCCTTATCATGTTGCCAGCTATCGTGTTGGTCTCGACTATAACGTTTCGGCTGATTGAACAGCCGTTTCTCGATTTTCGCAGCAGTTACCTGCGTGACCGCTAATAGCGGATGATTTCTTGTATTGGATTGAAGTAATGCCGCAAGTCAGTGTCATTTTGCCCGCCTATAACCATGAGGCATTCATCGCCGAAGCTATTGATAGCGTACTGAGGCAAACGCTGACAGATTTTGAACTGATCATCATCGATGATGGCTCCCGTGATCGCACGCCGGAAATCATCGCAACATATTCTGACTCCCGTATCCGTTTTATTCGCCAAGCCAATGCCGGCTCGCACGCAACCATTAATCGTGGCATTGGCATGGCTACTGGCCTCTATGTCGCTATTCTCAATTCGGATGACCGTTATGCCCCTGACAGGCTGGCCAAAATGGCCATGCTGGCTGCTGCCAGAACCGGACCCAGTTTTCTGGTGAGTGGTGTTCGCCTGATCGATGCTGCTGGTCACCCCATCAATGACCCGCAACATTGGTGGCTGCGCATGTATGCCGAGATTCACCAGCAATGGAAAAAAACTAACGATCCTGTCGCGGCGCTGATGTGGGGTAACTTTACCGTATCGACATCAAACTTTTTTTTCAGTCGCAGTCTATTCGCACAACTCGGCCCATTACGTCATTACCGGTATGTACTGGATTGGGAATATGCATTACGTGCGGCCAGCAGCATGCCGGAATGTTTTGTCTACCTGGATCAGGATGTTTTATTGGATTATCGCCTGCATGGTCACAATACCATTCTGGGTGGGGCAGTTCGCAATCACATTGAAGCATCACATATCGTGCGTACCGCCATGCAACGTTTGCATGGCGGTGCATTGCATATTCCGCTATGGCGCCTGCATTATCTATTACGCTTCCTGCGTCGCAAAGAGGTCGCTGATCGGGAGCATCAGCTGAAGTTGATTGCAGTTGAAACCGCTCACCAGGCAGAGTTGTTGCAACTTATGACGGACGAAAAAGAGAAGATTCGCATCTACAAGGACGAATTGGAGCAACGCCATACCGCAATTACCAGCGAGCTTGCTGATACGGCTCATGAATTAAATATACAGCGGCATACTCTTCAGGCAACCCTTCACGAGTATCAAGCGAGCGAGGCTATGCGCAAGCAACAAGCGACAGAGCTTGCACAGTTGAAACATTCCATTCTTGCAATCCAGACATCAACTTCGTGGCGTGTAACAGCACCATTACGCTGGGCTGGCCGTATGAAAATCAGGCTGGCAAACGGTGGATTGGCGCTCAAGCTATTAAGGCAGCAGCATCATGGATATGTTCATCTATTGCCACATGCTGCCGGGCTTCTGCTGCGGCGCGGCCCCTCCGGAATTCGTGATTTGTTGCGCACGACAATCGTTGGCCAGTTACCGCCTGCCATGCCTTCTGCTCATGTCCACCAGAACCCCTACGCTGACTGGATGTCAGCCCAAGCACAGCGAATTGAAGTCACGCGGACTCAATTACCCGTAATCTTGGCTACCCTGCCGGTAAAACCAGTTTTTTCGGTGGTGATATCGCCGCATGAGGTATCAGCTAGCGCGTTAGATGAAATGCTGGCGACGATATGCCAGCAGTGCTACCCCTTCTGGGAAATCTGCCTGGCCAGTCCGGCAACAACTTCGATAGCATTACGGCAAGCCCTCAATGAACACGGGGCCGATGATCCGCGCATCAAAGCTGATGGTCAGGCGGCAACGGGTGATTATGTCTTGCTACTCACCGCTGGTGATAAGTTAATGCCCCATGCCTTACTGAGTTTTGCTCAATATCTGGCACAGCATGCCGATGCTGTCGCAGTCTACAGCGATGAGGACAAATTCGACGAACAAGGCCAACGCCAGCAGCCATTGTTCAAACCAGACTGGTCGCCTACTCTGGCTTGTATCCAGAACTACGTTGGCCATGCTCTGTGTATAAAACGCGATCTGTTTACGGCCTTCGGGGGCTCAGAACGCGATATGGATGGTGCCAGGGACTATGATCTGGTACTGCGTCTGAGTGAACATGCGCACCTCCATCATATACCGGATGTGCTTTACCATCAGCGCCTGACATCTGCCCAGGATAACCACATCCAGAGCCAGGACATGCACGATGCAGGCAAACAGGCTGTTGCCGCACATCTGGCGCGTCGTTATCCACAACAATTCCTGCGGGTAGACGACGGCGATTATCTGTATACCTACGATCCGCGATTTATGGCACGTCCTGCCAGAGTATCCATCATCATCCCGACCAAGGATAAGATTGACCTGCTTTCCGTTTGCCTTGACAGCATTCTGCGGAAAACCGATTGGCCGGATTATGAAGTCCTGGTTCTCGACAATAATTCCAGCGAA
>CALMFQ010000172.1 GCA_937863215.1 uncultured Pseudomonadota bacterium | reverse complement strand
AGCCGCAGCGGCCGGCTGTCGCGCGAGGCGAACAGGCGCATTGCCAGCAGGCACAACAATCCGAGAATGGTCATGCCGCCAAGCAGGTGCGCGGTGACAATCGCCGGCTTCAGCAACAGCGTCACCGTCCACATGCCGAGCATGCCCTGCAGCGTGACACCGGCCAGCAGCAAAGCAGGCAGGCGCAACGAATGCGGCAGGTTGCGGCGCTGGCGGTAACTGCAAATGACGATGGCAACGATCAGCAGCCCCAGCGTACTGGCGAGATAACGATGCACCATCTCCTTCCACGCCTTGGGCGCATCGACCGGCTTGTCCGGATGCGCGATGGCAGCGGCCTGCAGCTCGTGCGGCTGCTGCGGCACCGTCAGATGGCCATAACAGCCCGGCCAGTCGGGGCAGCCGAGCCCGGCATCGGAAAGCCGCACATAGGCGCCGAGCAGCACCACGCACAAGGCCAGCATGGCAGCGACAATGCTCAGACGTTTCGGCCAGCGCAGTTGCATCAGCCCAGCCCCCGGTTGTTTTTCAGCAATTTACCCAGCTCGCGGATCAGCGCGCGCGGCTCGGTATCGTCGCGATAGCGCAGCACCTGATTGCCGAGCGGGTCGATCACGTACAGGAATCTGCTGGCGTCGGTCTGCTGCGGCACCGGCAGCCGTGCCGCCAGCCCGCCCCGGTCGTGCCACACCTGTACGCCGCTGGCAGCGTCCGGCAGGCGCTGCGGCAAACCGTTGCGCACCAGCAACAGGCGCTCGATACGGCCCATTTCACGCCCCTGTGCAATCCGCACCTGCTGCAGCGTGAACAGATTGTTGCCACAGCGCGAGTCGCACTGTGCGTCGGCGACACTCAGCAACACCCACTTGCCGCGCAGGCTACGCAGATCGACCGCTTGGCCGTTGGCAGCGCGCGCCGGCAGATTCGGCAATGGCCGGATCGCCAGCAGATCGCCGGTGGTGTGCGCCCCACCCGGCTTGACGACGTAATAAGTGAAATAGGACGCGGCTATCGGCGCAACCGACAGCGCGATCAGCGCCAGCAGCGGCCAGCGCGATGCCGGGCGGCGCTCAGCCACGCCGCTGGACAGTGTAAAAGACATATAACCCCGCGACACAGGCAGCCATGCAGAACCACTGGAAAGCATAGGCATGATGTTTATCGACTCCGGCGTCCGGCGCCGGCCAGTCGCGCACCAGGCCATCGACAGCAGCAGAACTTTCTTCGATCACGATAGGCGCGACATCCAGCCCGGTCTGCTGGCGATAGCGTGGCAGCGACAGGTTTTGCCAGATGCTGCCGCTGACGGTGTCCGGGCTCAGTTCCAGATAACGCTGTGGCGGAATCACTGCCACGCCGCGCAACTGCTCGCCGCCGGCAAATTCCTGCACCAGCCCGGCGACATAGCGTGAGCGCGCCAGCCAGCCACGCTTGACCAGCACGATGCGGCCGCTGGCGGCGATGCGGAACGGCATCAGCAGCTGATAACCAACCACACCGTGGTACACCTTATTGTCGATCAGGATCGCGTGTTGCGGCAGCCAGCTACCGCTGGCTTCAACGCGGCGATACAACAGGTTTTCGTTCGGCGCGACACGACCGAGATCCACCGGCGGCTGCAGCAGATTGGCTTGCAGCGCGGCCTGGCGTTGCAGTTTCTGTTGCGCCCGACCAAGCTGCCAGTTGCCGGCCAGCAGCATCAGGCTGAACAGCAGCGCCGCCGCCACGGTGGGCCAGAAACGCGCCCGCAAACGACGGCGCCCCCAGAATTGCACCGGCATGGCAATATTCATCTCCTTACCCCCGTTGCTACAAGGAAGCCGTATCCAATGAAAAGCATCGTCATCCTGTTGATCGTCGCCATCATTGCCAGCCTGGCGTTTGCATTGCGCTCGATGCTGCGGCCAAAGAGCGACGCACCGGAGCGCACCGCAAAAATGCTGACGGTGCGTATCGGCCTGTCGCTGTTGCTGTTCGCCCTGCTGATGCT
>CALMFQ010000171.1 GCA_937863215.1 uncultured Pseudomonadota bacterium | reverse complement strand
GCGTCGAACCGCTGCGCCCTTACCTGCACGGCCAGACCACAGTGCTGATCGGCCAATCCGGCATGGGCAAATCGACCATCATCAACGCGCTGTTGCCCGATGCCAACGTGCGCACCGGCGACATCTCGCTGGCGCTGGATTCCGGCAAACACACCACCACCCACGCCACGCTCTACCATCTGGATGGCGACAGCAACATCATCGACTCGCCGGGCATGCAGGAATTCGGCCTGAAACAGATCGCCGCCGCCGAGCTTGCCAGCCATTTTCCGGAAATGCGCCCGCTGCTGGGGCAATGCCGCTTCGCCAACTGTCGCCACTTGTCCGAACCCAATTGCGCCATCAAGGCCGCTGTCAGCGAACAAGGCATCGACGCACGCCGCTACGCGCTGTACAGCAGGATTGCGGGTGAGCTGGAAGGCAGCAAAGCACGCTGAACAGGCCGGCGCGACATCGATTGCCAGCCGAGCGGCTGCCCGCCAGCCCTGCCGGCATATCGGAATGCTGCCGTAACAGGGCTGCTCACGACGGCCCAGGCGGCCCGTCTCGTTCGCCCGAGGCGGGGCTAGTGGCCGATGGTGCCTCGGCGGCGGTGGCAGTAGTGCCTGCCACGAAATAATCGAACTGGCTCTTCCCCTTCGCTTTCGCTCGATACATGGCTGCGTCGGCGCTTTTCAACAGCGCATATTCGTCACTGCCGTGTTCCGGGTACAGCGCAATGCCGATGCTTGCCGAAATGCCGAGCTCCCGGCCTTCGCAGTTGCAGGGTGCTTGCAGGCGGTCGAGGATTCTGTGGCAGATTTCATCGAGTTCCGCACTCTGAATGTGGTGCAGAATTGCGGCAAACTCATCCCCTCCAAACCGCGCCGCGGTATCGATCTCGCGCATGCAGCCCAGCAGACGCCGTGCCACGTCCTGCAGCAGTAAATCGCCGACATGGTGCCCGTATGTATCGTTGACCGGTTTGAAGTTATCCAGGTCGATAAACAGGACAGCAAAGCAGGAGCCGTCCGTTTGCGCCATGGCGATGCATGCCTGCAAGCGCCGCTGGAAGCCGACCCGGTTAGGCAAGTTCGTCAACTGGTCATGCGTCGCCTCGAACCGGTCCATGCTCAGCAAGGTCCGGGTGGTGCGGTTTTTCAGATTCACCAGCGCAGTCCGGAACTGAACCATGCGCTCATGCAGGCAGTCGTATTCCCTGACGTTGACTTTCCCCTGGCTGTCCTGGAATTTCCGGCAGATATCCCGGGCACTGATATGCAGTAGCCGGTGCAGCGTTCCGATTTCTTCAAATGCAGAGGTCTGACGCAGCTTTTCGTTGCTGTCGCTGTAGAACCAGTGGCCAAAGGCACAACGATGATGCGCATCGTCGGCAAGGAGCGATGCGTCGGGCTGCATCTTGCAGATCAGGGTGCGAAAAAAATCGTCGCGCCAGTGATCGTGCATTCTGATCGCCTCTGCCAGGGTTTGAATGATCCGTTCCAGCTCTTCAGCCTTGATATTCAGCATCTGCCGCTCGTTTCCATGCACATATTCTTCGCCCCGGCCACAACGGTGCCCTTGCCGCCAATACAGAGCGGCAATCGCGGCATGGGGGCTGCCAGCGCCCTACGGAACGTCCTGCAGCGCCCGTTCGAAGAAGACAGCGCGGCTTTTTTCGCCCATCTCGACAATCTGCACCCCCATGCCGCGTGCCGCCGCCCCCGTTTGCAGCAGCCGGTCGCGCTCTGCCGGCGGAAACCAGGGCGTTGCCTGCATCTCGATTTGTAGGCCGGCGCCGCGCCCCCAGTCAATCAACATTTCTCCCGGCATCATCAGGTCTTTGCCTGTCGGCAACACCCGGCGCGCGCAGGCACGCAGCCTTGGCGAGGCATGTTGCGGCAGACCTTGCTCCAGCGTCGTCAGAAAGGCGCGGCCTGCGTCGCTGCGGGACGGCCGGGCCGGCAGGCCGCACGTATATTGGAAATGCCGCCAGGTCGCCAGCTTGTACGCCGCGACATCGACAATGGAGCGGGCAATGGCAGGCAAATCCGGCGCATCGTCCTCGTCGGACGCCGCACCCGCATGGGCAGCGCCAGCTCCGCTCAGAGCCAATATGCCCCACAGCAGCGGCACCGCGCCCAAGCGGAGAAAATGCAAGCCATGAGGCCAAAAGCTTTTCAGCATATCTTGTAAATCTGCCAGGTGGGTGTGGTCACCGGTCCTGCCGGCCTGGCGAATTGCTGCGCAGACCGCCAACACGGACATCGATGCGAGTGCAGCGGCATGCGCCGTTTTTTCTGCCGAGGGGAAAAGCCTCTCCAGTTCCGGATGTCGATGGCAACCGGCGGCAGCGGTTCCGGCCAGCCGGTCTGTCGTTCCGATGCGCAACAGTCCGGCCCCATCTGCAGAGCCAGACTCGGCAGCATCAGTCCAGCGTGCGCCGGAAGCGCTTCAACCCCAGCGCCATCACTACCAGAATGAACAATAGCAGCGGCCAGACATTCGGCCACAATTCAGCGGCAACATTACCTTTGAGCATCACGCCGCGAATCAGGCGCAGGAAATGCGTCAGCGGCAAAATCTCGCCGATCACCTGCGCCCAGCCGGGCATGCCGCGAAACGGGAACATGAAACCGGACAACAGGATCGACGGCAGGAAGAAGAAAAACGTCATCTGCATCGCCTGCGTCTGGTTACGCGCAACACTGGAAATGGTAATGCCAACGGTGAGATTGGCGGTGATGAACAGCATCACGCAGGCCAGCAGCAGCCCCAGACTGCCGACAAACGGCACGCTGAAAATGAATTTTGCCGCGAGCAGGATCACCAGCACCTGCACGTAACCGATGGCGATATACGGTGCGATTTTGCCGATCATCACCTCCAGCGGCCGCACCGGCGTGGCCAGCAGGTTTTCCATGGTGCCGCGCTCCACTTCGCGGGTAATCCCCAGCGCGGTCATCATGATCATGGTCATGGTCAGGATCACCCCCATCAGGCCGGGCACGATGTTGTACTGGGTGATGCCTTCCGGGTTGTAACGCGGCTGCAGGCGCAGCTCGAATGGCGCCGGCCCTGGTTGCAGGCTGCTCAACGGCCCGGTCAGATCGCGCGTCAGGCCGGACTGGCTGATCTGGCGCATGGCAGCAATGGCATTGCCGGTGGCGGCCGGATCGGTGGCATCGGCCTCCAGCAACACGGCCGGGCGCTCACCGCGCAACAGCCGGCGGCTGAAATCGGCGGGAATGGTCAACACAAATTGCACCTCGCCACGTTGCAGCATGGCATTGGCCTGCGCCTCGGTGGTGTCGCTGGCCAACAGATGAAAATAGCCGCTATTGCTCATGGCGCTGACGATGGTGCGGCTGAAGCTGCTTTGCTCATGCGCCACCACCACTGTCGGCAGATGTTTCGGATCGCCGTTGATGGCGAAACCGAACAGCGTCAGCTGGATCAGCGGAATGCCGATCATCATCGCAAACGTCAGCCGGTCGCGGCTGAGCTGGATGAATTCCTTTATTACAATCGCCAGCAGCCGGCTCCAGTTAAAGCGTTCAGGCATGGGGTGCTCCCGCTGCTGGCGCAAAATTGTCGGCCGACTGCCGCATCAGGTGGATGAACACATCTTCCAGCGCTGGCAAGCCAACACTGGCGCGGATTTCCGGGCGTTGCAGATAGGGCTGTACAGCATTTTTCAGTAATACCGGATCGTGGCCACTGACGTGAATGGCGTTGCCAAAGCGCGTCACCAGCGCCACCCCCGGCTGGCTTTCCAGCTCGTGGCCGAGATTGCCGGCGCCATCGCCCGCCAGCACCCAGGTCGACATGCCGCTGGCGGCAACCAGTTCATCCGGCGTGCCGGTGGCCAGCAAACGGCCATAGGCGATGTAACCGAGCCGATGGCAACGCTCGGCTTCGTCCATGTAGTGAGTCGACACCAGCACCGTGATGCCGCCGCTGGCGAGATGGTGGATTTCATCCCAGAACTCGCGCCGCGCCTGCGGATCGACGCCGGCGGTCGGCTCATCCAGCAACAGCAGGCGGGGCTGGTGCAACATGCAGGCAGCCAGCGCCAGGCGTTGTTTCCAGCCACCGGAGAGAGTGCCGGCCAACTGTTGTTGCCGCGCAGTCAGCCCGAGCCGTTGCAGCGCCTCGCTGACCCGCTCGCGCCGCTGCGACATGCCGTAAATGCGTGCGACAAAATCGAGGTTTTCGCGAATGCTCAGGTCTTCATACAGGCCGAAACGCTGCGTCATGTAACCCACCTCGCGCTTGATGGCGGCGGTTTCGCTGACCACGTCGTAACCCAGCGTATGGCCGGTGCCGCCATCCGGCGTCAGCAGGCCGCACATCATGCGGATCGAAGTGGTTTTGCCCGAGCCGTTCGGCCCGAGAAAGCCATAGATCTCGCCGCGCCGCACCTGCATGCTCAAGCCGTCCACCACGGTTTTCTCGCCGTAGCGTTTGGTCAGGCCTTCGACATCGATGACAATCTCACTCATGAGCCGCTGCCCAAGGTGACGTCAAGTGGTTGGCCGGGGCGCAGCCGCGCGGCGTCGGCCGCGCTCGGCAGCGCTTCGGCCATCCACACCAGCTTGGCGCGGTTGTCGCGGCTGTAGATCAACGGCGGCGTGTATTCGGCATTGCGCGCCAGAAAGCGGATCGTCGCCGGCATCGGCGCACCGCAGCCATCACAGCGCAATGTCACCTGGCTACCGGGCTGCGCCTTGGGCAAATCGGCCTCCGCCACCCAGAAACGCGCTTTCACCGCCGCCGGCGCCAGCAGGCTCAGCACCGGGCTACCAGCCGGCACCCACTCACCCACGCGGTAATAACTGTCTTCCACCTGCGCCGCCAGCGGCGCCACGCCCAACTTCTGATTCAGGCTCCACTGGCGCTGCGACAACTGCGCCGATGCGGCATTGGCGCCCGCCCTGGCAGCCTGCCGTGCCTGATCGCGCGCAGCAAGGCGGGCGGCGCGCAGCTGTGCCTCGGCTTCGGCCACTTGTGCCGCTGCCGCATCGCGTTTCGACTGGAAAGCATCGAGGCTGGAAGGCGCGACAAAGCCATCTTTTGCCAGCTTGCGCTGCCGTTGCAGATCGCGCTCATCCTGCGCCAGCGCGGTGCGCGCCGCACGCAGGCTGGCTTCGATGGCCGCCAGCTCATCGGGGCGTTTGCCGCTGGCCAGGTCTTCCGCTTGGGCTTGTGCCTGTTGCAAGCGGGCATTCGCCTCGTCAACCGCGGCTTGTTCGTTATCCGCCTCCAGCCGGAACAGGTTCTGCCCGGCCTTGACCTGATCGCCGCGGTTCACCGCCAGCATCACCAGCCGCCCCGCCACCGGCGACGACAAGCGCACCGGCTCGGCTTCGACATAGCCGTTGAGCGCAGGCGGCGCACTCGGGCCACACGCGGCCAGCCCCAGCAATAACAACCCATAAGCCAGATTACGCATGCTGCCCCTCCTGCTGTGCCGCCAGCGCCTGCAGGCCGGCCCAGGAAAACGTTGCGATATGTTGTGCCAGCCGATCCAGCGCTGCGCCGCGCAAGTCAAAATCGGCTTGCAAGCGGGTAATGATGGGGCTGGCCACACCGTAGACCAGACATTGACCAACAATGCTCAGCGCCGCGCGCAATAACACCTCGCGCGGCACTTGCGGGCCGAAGAACTCACGCAGCAAGCCCAGCAGCAGGTTGACCTGCGGCAGGGTAAAGCGCTCGAACATCACGTCCAGCGCGGCGGTGGGGTTGACCACCTCGCGAATCATCAAGCGGCCGATGCGCGACGGGCTGTCCGGGTCGAGCATGCGCCGCACCAGTGCCGCAATCAGCGCCTGCAGGCGCTGCTGCAACGGCGTATCCGGATCGAGAACCGGCGGTGGCGCGGTGCGCCAGGCCAGATCGGCATGATGCTGCAGCAGCGCCAGATACAAGCCCTCTTTGCCGCCAAAGTGATAATTGATCGCCGACAGCCGCACCCCGGCCTGCTGCGCAATATCCGCCACCCGCGCGGCCTTGAAGCCATCGGCCAGAAATACCTCGATGGCCACGTCAAGCAAGGCCTTGCGTGTGGGATGAGCGGCAGATTTGCTGTCGTCGGCTTCCGGTAACATGTTCTCGCTCGCGAAATTAGAAATATTTTTCCATTTGTGTGAAAATATATTCCCATTTTCAGCCCAAAACAAGCGCAACCGCTATCGTCTCCAGGCCGGCACGACGGTGAAACCTGTATCGGCAGGGCCTACAATTCGTGCATTCTGCCGTTCCGGAGCGCTTCCTTAAATGACGTTGCACAAACCGTAAACCATGAGTCGATATCGGGAACTGGCCGACCATACGGCACAGCTGATTGCGCAAGGCATCATCCGCCCCGGCGAGCGCCTGCCTTCGGTGCGCAAGGCGTGCCGGATCCATGCTGTCAGCCCGATTACGGTGACCCAGGCGTATTACTTGCTGGAAAATCGCGGCCTGATCGAGGCACGCCCGAAATCCGGCTATTTCGTCCGCGCCCGCCTTGGCAGGACACTGCCCGAGCCGGAAATGACGCACCCGGTGGGCGGCGAAACCGATCTGCAGGTCAGCGACTTCATTTTCCAGATTCTCGACAGCGTGCGCGATCCGTCGATCGTGCCGCTGGGATCGAGTTTTCCCAGCGCGCACCTCTACCCGCTCGACAAACTCGGGCGTTTTCTCGCCCATGCGGCACGCAGGCTTGACCCGCTGGCGACGGTGACCGATCTGCCGCCGGGCAACGAAGAATTGCGCCGCCAGCTGGCGCTGCGCTACCTGGCACACGGCGCCAGCGTATCGCCGCAGGAGATCGTGATTACCTCGGGTGCGATGGAGGGGCTCAACCTGTGCCTGCAGGCAGTCACCCGGCCGGGCGACCTGATTGCGGTCGAATCTCCGACTTTCTATGCCGGATTGCAGGCCAGCGAGCGCCTCGGGCTGCGGGTGATTGAAATTCCCAGCCACCCGCGCGAAGGCGTAAACCTGAATGCGCTCGAAGATGCCTTGCGCCATCATCCGATCAAGGCCTGCCTGTTGATGCTCAATTTCGCCAATCCGACCGGCAGTCTGCTGTCGGACGAGCGCAAGCGGGAACTGATTGCACTGCAGACCCGCTACCAGGTGCCGCTGATCGAAGACGACGTCTATGCCGAACTCCATTTCAGCAACACTGCGCCGCTGTGCAGCAAGGCGGTGAATAGCGACGGGCTGGTGATGCACGTTGCGTCGTTTTCCAAATGTCTGGCACCTGGTTACCGCCTCGGCTGGGTGGCGGCAGGCCGCTTCGCGCGGCAGATACAACGCCAGAAACTGTCCACCAGCCTGGCCACCACCATCCCGGTCCAGACGGCAATCGCCGACTACCTGAAACAGGGCGCTTTCGATAACCATCTGCGGCAACTGCGGCGCAAGCTGGCGGAGCAGGAAGCGCAACTGGTGGCGGCGGTAGAACAAGCGTTTCCGGACG
>CALMFQ010000170.1 GCA_937863215.1 uncultured Pseudomonadota bacterium | reverse complement strand
GAGCGCCTGGGTGGCGGGCGAGCGATTCATGATTGCCTCACGGGTCGGGGCGGATCGGGTTTCAGGGGACGGTTTGCGCGGCCGGCGTATTGCGCTGCAGCCATTGCTGCAGCTCTGCCAGCGGCAACGGACGGGCGAACAGGTAGCCCTGCGCTTCGTCGCAGCCTTCGTCGCGCAGGAATCGCCACTGGCTGGCGGTTTCCACGCCTTCGGCGATCACATGCAGGCCAAGGCTCTTGCCCAGCGCAATCACGGCGCGGCAGATGGCGGCGTCGTTCGGATCGGTGAGAATGTCGCGCACGAACGAGCGGTCGATTTTCATCTGGTCCAGCGGCAGCTGTTTCAGGTAGGCCAGCGACGAATAACCGGTGCCGAAGTCGTCGAGCGCGAAACTCACGCCCAATCCCTGCAGCGCGCCCATCTTGACGATGGCGTCGTCCATGTCGCCCACCAGCATGCTTTCGGTCAACTCCAGCTTCAGCCGCGCCGGATTGGCGCCGGTGTGGCGGATCAGGTTGCGCAGTTCATCGACGAATACCGGCAGGCGGAATTGCTTGGCGCTGACGTTGACTGCGATTACCAGCTTTTCCGTTGCCGGGTCGGCTTGCCACGCAACCTGCTGCAGACACGCCTGCAACAGCACCCAGTGGCCGATCGGCAGGATTTGCCCGGTTTCTTCGGCGAGCGGGATGAACTCCGCCGGCGATACCATGCCGCGCTTCGGGCTGTGCCAGCGCAGCAGCGCTTCCACGCCGATGCAGTGGCCGGTGCGATCGACCTGCGGCTGGTAGTGCAGCACGAATTCGCGTTCTTCGATGGCGCGGTACATTTCGCTTTCCATGATCGCGCGGGCGTTGATGCTGGCCTGCATCGCCGGATCGAAAAAACGCAGCGTATTGCGCCCGGCCGCCTTGGCCTGGTACATCGCCATGTCGGCACGTTTCAGCAGTTCCTCGACCCCCGTGTCGTGGCCGCGGAACAAGGCAATGCCCAGGCTCGGCGTGCTGCGCAGCTCGTGTTTGCCAAGCTGGTAGGGCGGGTTCAGCTCGCTGATGATCTTGTGGCTGATCGCTTCCACCTGCGCTGCGGCGTCGGCAGCCGATTCCTGCAGCCCGGCCAGCATGACGATGAATTCGTCGCCGCCCAGCCGCGCCACCGTATCGCCTTCGCGCACACCTGCCTGCAGCCGGCGTGCCACTGCCACCAGCAGCTGGTCGCCGACATCGTGGCCGAGTGTGTCGTTGAGTGTCTTGAAGTTGTCCAGATCGATGAAGATCAGTGCGCCATGATTGCCGCTGCGCGCCGTGGTCGCCAGACCCTGCTGCAGCCGGTCCATCAGCAGGCGGCGGTTGGGCAGGCGGGTCAGCGGATCGTAGAAGGCAAGGCTGCGGATCTCTTCTTCGGCGGCCTTGCGTTCGGTAATGTCGTGGAATGCGCCAACGTAATGGGTTACCTGGCCGTTCTTGTCCTTGACTGCGGTGATGGTCAGCCACTCCGGATATTCTTCGCCATTCTTGCGCCGGTTCCACAATTCGCCCTGCCACTTGCCGTGCTGCAGCAGTTCCGCCCACATATTGCGGAAGAAATTCGCATCGTTGCGGCTGGAGCGCAATAGCGACGGGTCGCGGCCGATGGCTTCCGCTGCGCTGTAGCCGGTGGTTTCGGTGAATGCCGGATTGACACGCAGGATCACCCCGGCAGCATCGGTGACCATGATGCCATCCTGGATCTGGAACGTGGTGGCGGCGATGCGTAGTTCCTCTTCCGCCAGATGGCGTTCGGTGACGTCGGCGATCACGCCGAGCAGGCCGTGTTCGTTGCCATGTACGTCATAAAAGCGCCGGCCGGTCAGATTGCCCCAGAATTCGCTGCCGTCCTCGCGCCAGAAACGCCGCTCCAGATCGACGTTGCCGATATCGCTGTCGAGCAGCGCCTGCATGCGCTGCTGGCTGAGCGCGCGTTCCTTGGGATGCACATGCGCGACATAAGGAGTGCCGATCAACTGCTCCTGCCGGCAATGGAACATCTCTGCCATGCGCCGGTTGGCATGGGTGATGATGCCCTGTTTATCGACCAGGAAAATTGCCACGCTGGAAGTATCGAAAATCTGCTGCAGCAGCGATTCGCGTGCCGCCAGCTGTTCTTCGGTGTGTTTGATCGCAGTGATCTCGCTGAACATGGCGAACGAGCCGGCGAACTGGCCGTGCTCATCGTGCAGCGAGGTGGCCGAGATCAGGCACCAGCATTCGCTGCCGTCCTTGCGCCGGAAACGGCGCTCGTAGCGCTGGTCGATGCCCTGTTGGCCTGTGCCGAGCTGTTCGGCATGGTTGCGCAGATCGTCGTCGAACATGAATTCGTCGATCCGGCGGCCGAGCATTTCCGCGTTGCTGTAGCCGAGCATTTGCGTCATCGCCTGATTGACGAAGGTGGTGCGATGCTCCGCATCCATGGTCCAGATGCCTTCGCTGGCGGTTTCGACGATGCGGCGGTAGCGGTCTTCGCTTTCCTGCAGCAGGCAGTCGGCCTGTTTGCGCTCGGTGATGTCTTCGACAAAGCCGACGTAGGCAATTTTGCCGTCGGCCATCGGCTGCGGCGACGAATTCAGGTACAGCCAGCGTTCGCCGCCAGTGCCGAACAGAACGCGGATTTCCCGGGAGAAATCGGTGAGCGTTTCCGATGCGATGCGATCCGCTTCGAGAAAACCGGGCAGATCGTCCGGATGGATATGGCCGAACAGCCTGACCGGATCGGCCATCGCATCGCGGGCGCTGATGCCGAACAGGCGTTCCACCTGCTGGCTGACGTACAGCAGGTTGGGCGTGCCGTCGCGCTCGCGCCGGTAACGGTACACGGCGACCGGCAGCGCATCGGTGAGGGTACGCAACTCCTGTTCTGCCAGCCGGCGCGCGGTGACGTCGAGCAGCATGCCGTCGATGCACTGCGGATTGCCCTGAGCGTCGTAGCGCGGCACGCCGCGCGCGTTGACCCAGCGTTGCCGGCCTTGGCGGTCGGTGATGCGGAATTCGGCTTCGTAGCTGGTGTGGGTTGCAATGGCGTGGGCGATTGCGTCTTCGGTGGCCTGCCGATCGTCCGGATGCACCATGTCGATATAGCGCAGCTCGCCGGACAGAAAACGTTCTGCCGGCTCACCGCTGGTGCTCTCGATCGGGCGGCTGATGAATTCCCATTGCCATGGCGGCGCACAATTGGTGCGGAACACGACCCCGGGAACGTTTTCGACCAGCGCGCTGAAACGGTCGCGGCTGGCACGCAATTCGCAGGCAATCTGTTCCTGTTCGCGGCGATGGTGGATGTGCCCCAGCAGCACGGCAAACAGCAGCAGATTGAACGTCAGGCCGATTGCCAGCACCAGTCCGGGCGGCATGCCGCCGACGTTGGCCTGTTCCTGCCCGGGGCGCGAACTGATACGTGCAATCCAGCGGTGGCCGGCGAAATCGATCGGCAAGTCGGTGCTGAAGCGCGGTGCGATGCTGGCTGAATCCGGGCTGTACAGCAGATTGGCGGCGGTTACGCGCTGATCGTACAGGCGTATATCGACCTCCGGCGGCGTGTTGCCCAGCATGCCGGTCATCAGGTTGCTGATGCGGAATGCACCGTAGACGAAGCCGTACAGCGCCTGTTGCCGCTGTTGCGCTGTTGCCAGTGGCTGGCGCTGGCGGTACACCGGCAGGTAGACGATCACGCCGGCTTGTTGCGGGCGGGCATCCTGCACCAGGCCGATGCGGCCGCTCATCGCCACTTCGCCGCTGGCTGCCGCACGCTGCATTGCCGCCCGACGTATCGGCTCGGAATAGCCGTCATAGCCGAGCGCTTTGCGATTGATGGCGGAGAGCGGCTCGACATAATCCACGCTGAAATAGTGCTCGCGCGCGCCGGCCGGCCAGATGCGGAAATCGCCGAAACCTTCGGCGCGCCGTGCCTGTTCGAATTCTGCCTTGTCTTGCGCCGTAACGTGACGGGCGAAGCCGATGGCCTGGGCGCCGGGCAGGGTTTCGGCAAGCCCCAGCGACTGGATGTAGAGGCGCCATTCGTCGCGCGAGACATCCTGGCTGGCATTGAACAGCCCGACACCGCCGCGCAGTTGCTGCAGATAGTCGTTCAGGCGCTCGACAATGATCTGCTGTTGCTGTTTGGCTTGATACAGGAAGTTTTCCTGCGCGCGCTGCCGGCTGGCGTGCTGGACCATCTGGCATAGCAGCAGGGTCAGCGCCAGCGTGATCGCCAGCACCACCCATGCCGTCGCGGGGCGGCTGAACAAGTGCTTCAGATGCGTGCGCAGGGCAGAAACAGTGATCACGTCGGTTTGGCAATGAATTGGGGCGGCAACGTTAGCAACCTGAATCCTGATAATAGTATGGAACTGTCATCGTCAGCGGGTTTTCAATTGGGTATGACTATGGAGCCTATTGAAACAATTGGCTATTGTCACGCAAGTGGTAATGAATATCGTTTGCCTGTAACTACCGGAGGCAAATCATGGTCAAGGCAATCGAGGCGGGAAGTTCGTTGGCAATCCACTTGCCGGTGGCATTCAGCGTGACCTGGGCGATGACCGGCAGCCTGCTCGCCGGCGGTGTTACCGCCTTGTTCGAAGCGCTGTGCAACATGGTTGCGCACCATTATCACCGGCGCTTGTGGAGCGGCATCCGGGGCAGGCTGGCGCGGCAGGCGGCGTGATATGGCATGATGGGCGGGTTCCGCCACGAATTTGAATGTCATGCTGCAAATTACCCGCAACCTGAGTATTGCCGACGAAGAAATCGACATCAGTGCGATCCGCGCCCAGGGCGCGGGCGGACAGAATGTCAACAAGGTGGCGTCGGCGATCCATCTGCGCTTTGATATCCGCGCTTCGTCCTTGCCGCCGCTGCTCAAGGAGCGCCTGCTGGCGTTGCGCGACCAGCGGCTCAGCAGCGACGGCGTGATCGTGATCAAGGCTCAGCAATATCGTAGCCAGGAGCAGAATCGCGCCGATGCCTTGCAACGGCTGGCGCAGTTGATTGCCAGCGTTGCGGTGACGCCGAAAGTCCGGCTGCCGACCCGCGCCACGCGCGGCTCCCACTCCAGACGTCTCGACAGCAAGAATCGTCACGCCGCAGTCAAGGCATTGCGCGGCCGCGTCAAACTCTGATTGTTGGCCCGCAAGACGCTGCAGGAGCGGGTTTGGGTTCGGTGCTCTACATCTCCCGTTAATATTGGTAGTTCATTATTTGCGCATGTTCTAACTCGCAAGAGGATGCAAGCATGCGTAATCGTGTTTTCCTCGCTGGCCTGCTGTGTGCGGCGCCGGCATGCGCGGCCGAGCAGGGGCCGCTGACTGTACTGCAGGTGCTGGACTTGTCGGGCCAGAATGGCGACACCGGCAAGGATTTTCTCACCGGCGCCAAGGTGTATTTCGACTACGTCAATACCCATGGCGGTGTCAATGGCAGGAAAATCACCCACGTGGTAGCCGACGACAAGGGGATTGCGGAAAACACGCTGGCGCTGACCCGGCAGCTGGTGGCCGAATCCCGGCCGGCAGTGCTGTTCGGCTACATGGGTGCCGACAACGTCGATACGGTGCTGGCCGACGATCGGCTGCGCCCGTCGGGGTTGGCTCTGGTCGGCCCGTACAGCGGAGTGGGCCGCAGTCGCTGGTCAAACCTGTTTCCGGTCAAGGCCGGCCCGGCCGACGAGGTGCGGCGCATCCTGCGCATGGCCACCAGCCTGGGCATCAGCCGTATCGGCCTGTTCCACGGTGTGGATACGCTGGGCAAGGCAGCGCGCACTACCGTCGATCAGGAGCTGGCTGCCAAAGGCTATGCGCCGGCTACGCGCGCGGTGTTTCACGCCGCGATCAATATCGGCGACGCGGCCGAGCATATGGCGGCAAAACAGCCACAGGCGGTGATTCTGGCGGCGCCGACGCTGGCCAGCGCGCAATTTGTGCGCGAATTGCGCGCACGGTTGCCGGGTACACAGTTTTTTGCGCTGTCGTCGGTCAATCATCAAACCATGCTTGAATTCCTCGGGCCGCAGGCGGCGCAGGGGGTGGCGGTCACTGCGCTGACGCCATCGCCGTACAATCCGGTTACGCCGGTTGCGCGCGAATATGTGAAGCATCTGAAACAGTTCCGCGACGAGGCTGTGTCATATGCGTCGATCGACGGCTACATTTCCGCCAGGGTGCTGGTCGAGGGACTGAAAAGCGCACACAACGGCAATTATCTGGCAGCGTTCGCCGGCTTGCCGCAGATCGATGTCGGCGGCCATGTGGTGAATCTGCATCCGAAAACCGGCGCCACGGCTGGCTTTGTCGATGTGCTGGTGTTTTCGCAGCAGGGGCGGCTGGTGAATTGAGTGCGCGCTGGCGCAGTGCGGCAGGCGTTTGAACGGGGCGTCAGATTTCCGGCCGTTGCTCGCGACCAGGCGCGGGTCGAGGTGTGCACCGGCGCCTTGCTGCAGATTTTCCAGCATCTGTTGCAGCGGCCACGGCTCCTTGTACGAGCGGCGTACGCTGAGCGCGTCGAATACGTCGGCAATGGCGACGATGCGTGCCGATTCTGGGATCGTTGTGCCCGCCAGCCCGCGCGGCTAGCCGCTGCCGCCCCATTTTTCGTGGTGGCAGTAGGCGATTCCGGCTGCCAGCTGGAATACCGGTGCCTGGCTCTTGCTGAGGATTTCGTAGCCGATGCGCGGGTGGCTGCGCATGAAACTCCAGTCTTCATCGTTCAGCGCACTGCGTTTTTTCAGGATGGCGTCGGGAATGCCGATCTTGCCGGTGTCGTGCATCGGTGCTG
>CALMFQ010000169.1 GCA_937863215.1 uncultured Pseudomonadota bacterium | reverse complement strand
AACCATGGAAGTGCGCTGGCAGTGTTTGATCGATGGCAACATGGACTTGGTTGCAACCTCGTACGACGGCAAGCTGGCGGCATCGAACCAGTACAACACCGAAATGGGTGCGAAGTTGGCAGACATGATGTCGGCCGAGAAAGATGCCTGCGTGTTCTTCAACATTGCCCGCATCGAGCAGGCAGTGAAAGACGGCAAATTCAAGACTTACGGCGATTCGAAAGTGCCGGTGGTGGATGGTACCAAGGCCGCCAATGCCGATCCGAAAACTGCACTGACCGCCTATGTACCGGTGCCGAAGAACCCGCACGGCGTCAACGCCAGCCCGGACGGCAAATACTTCATCTGCGCCGGCAAGCTGAATCCGACCGCAACCGTGATCGACCTGGCTACCATGCTCAAGTATTTCGACGGTGGCGTGAAAGAAACCAAGGAAGCCATCGTGGCCGAAGTGGAGCTGGGTCTCGGACCTCTGCACACTGCGTTCGACGGCAAGGGTAATGCGTTCACCACCCTGTTCCTCGACAGCCAGATCGTCAAGTGGAACGTCGATCAGGCGATCAAGTTCTACAAGGGCGACAAGACTGCCAAGTACGTGGTGCATCGTCAGGACGTGCAATACCAGCCGGGCCACCTGAATGCGTCGATGTCGGAAACCAAGGATGCCGATGGCAAATGGCTGAATGTCGGTTGTAAATTCTCCAAAGATCGCTTCCTGCCGGTTGGCCCGCTGCATCCGGAAAACGAGCAGCTGATCGATATCACCGGCGAGAAAATGGTGCTGGTTGCCGATCACCCGGTACGTCCGGAACCGCATGATTTCATTATCATCAAACGCGACAAGATCAAGACCAAGCAGATTTACGACATGAAGGAATTCCCGCAAGGCCTGACCAAGGTCGAGGATTCGCGTGTCGAGCGCAACGGCAACAAGGTCACCATCCACCTCGCGTCGTACGCGCCGCAGTTCCACCTGACGGAAATGAAAGTGAAGAAGGGTGACGAAGTCACCATCATCCTCACCAACTTCGACAAGGTGGAAGATCTGACGCACGGCTTTGCGATTCCGAAGTACAACGTCAACTTCATCGTCAACCCGCAGGAAACCAAATCGGTTACCTTCAAGGCTGACAAACCGGGTATCTACTGGTGTTATTGCACCCACTTCTGCCATGCGCTGCACCTGGAAATGCGCTCGCGCCTGATCGTGGAGAAGTGATCGCAAGCCGGCTGGTTTTGGTAGCGTGAGAACTGGGGAAGGGTGACCTTCCCCTTTTTATTGCCGGCTGCAACAGAAACTAGTAGCCAGTCACCCTGAATTAAACAGATAAGCGGGTAGGCACGGAAGTTGCAGCAAAGGT
>CALMFQ010000168.1 GCA_937863215.1 uncultured Pseudomonadota bacterium | reverse complement strand
GTTATGGCAATCGTTGGAGAACATGTTCGAACACGATCGTTCGGCTGCACGCGGCGAAATGGCCACGCGTGGGCTTTATGTGTTCAAACATGATTCCGAACTGGGTAATGCCCATGCCCACGCTCTTTTCGAGCGCATCGCGATTCAGCGCAAGGAGGGTGTCGAAGTACCACGCAGCTTCGGCGATTACTTGGTGAGGGTGGATGATGCCAATTTACCGAATGGCGTCAGCCTGATCCGTCGTGTTGGCTGAGCAGGAAGCTCCTTTAGGCTAAGTCATGACCGAGCCCCTCGACCCCATCATGTTGTCGGCGTTGGAGCACTGGAGTTACTGCCCGAGGCAGTGCGCGCTGATCCATCTCGAACAGAGTTTTGCCGACAATATCCATACTGCGCGTGGCAATGCGGTGCATGCGCAAGTGGATATTCCCGGTTATGAAGTGCGTCCGGCTGTGCGGGTTGAGCGGGCGTTACCGCTGTTCTGCGAACGGCTGGGGCTGATCGGCAAAGCCGATGTTGTCGAATTTCTGCCGGACGGCACTGCGTACCCGGTTGAATACAAACATGGCCCCAGGCGTCAGCGAGGCCACGACGATCTGCAACTGGCGGCGCAGGCGTTATGCCTGGAAGAAATGACCGGCAAGCCGGTTCCATCTGGTGCGATCTACCATGCCAGTTCGCACCGGCGACGGGAGGTGGCCATTACCGATGAGCTGCGCGAGCAGGTTGCAGCAACTGCAGAGCAAATTCGACAAATGTTGCAGGCAGGGCAGTTGCCGCCACCGGTAAACGATAAACGTTGCCAGTCCTGCTCGCTGATCGATTTGTGCCAGCCGGCCATGTTCAGCCGGGACAAACAAATACGCGAGCTACGGGCCGGCCTTTTTCTGGTGGATGATTGATGCAGACCTTGCTCAATACCTTGTATCTGACCTTGCCCGGTTATCTGCATCTCGACAACGATACGCTGCGGTTTGAAATCGAGCGCCAAACAAAATTACGTGTACCCATGCATCATTTGGGAAGTGTCGTCTGTTTTGGCGACGTACTGGTATCGCCAGCAGCGATTGCCAGGCTGGCGGACGAAGGTAAAACACTGGTGTATCTGGATCGGAATGGCCGTTTCAAGGCACGGATTGAAGGGGCCGTCAGTGGCAATATCCTGCTGCGCCAGGCGCAATTCCGGCGCGCTGATTCTAGTGAGTTTTGCCTGGCCCAGGCCAAAGCCAGCATCGCAGGCAAACTCCGGAACAGCCGTTATGTACTGCTGCGCGGCGCTCGCGACAGCCATGATGGTGACGACGCCGCTGTTTTGCGCCATGCAGCCGATTCGATAGCCATCGATTTGCGCAATCTCGAGTTTGCCCCCGATCTCGACACCGTGCGTGGGCTGGAAGGCAACTCGGCGCGCTGTTACTTCTCTGCCATGCCTCGCTTGATCCGTCCGGATCAGCGTAGTGATTTCTCTCCGGATGGCCGCAGTCGCCGTCCGCCACGGGATCGCGCCAATGCCTTGCTGTCTTTTTTGTACAGCATGTTGATGAACGATTGTCGTAGCGCACTTGAGGTAGTGGGGCTCGACCCGCAATTGGGATTCCTGCATGCAGTTCGCCCAGGGCGCGCGGCATTGGCGCTGGATTTGATGGAGGAATTCCGCGCAATTCTGGCCGACCGGCTTGCCCTCACCCTGATCAACCGCAATCAGCTCAAAGCCGATGATTTTGTCTTACGGCCTGGTGGCGCCGTGCAGCTGCAGGATGACGCCCGTAAAGCCCTGATTGTTGCTTACCAGGAACGCAAGCAGGAAATCATCGAGCATCCGCTGCTAGAGCAGAAGATCAGCATCGGGCTGCTGCCGAAAATTCAGGCCCATCTTTTGACGCGGGTGATCTGTGGCGACACTGAAACCTACATTCCTTTCCTTGCGCGATAAATATGCTGGTGATTGTTTGTTATGACGTATCGACCGACAGCTCTGCCGGTCGTCGCCGTTTACGCCGAGTAGCCAAAGCCTGTGAAGCGATTGGTCAACGGGTACAGAAATCCGTATTCGAATGTCGGGTGAACCCGATGCAGTTTGAGGCGCTGGAACGTGAACTGCTGCAGGAGATCAATCTGCAGGAAGACTGTTTACGCTTTTACCGCCTGACCGAGCCTGTTGATGTCCACGTCAAGGAATATGGTAAATTCACCGCTGTGGATTTTGATGGGCCGTTGGTGCTTTGACGCTTTGCATCGCGCGAACCACCAGCAATCATCAAAACCCATGCAGTTCGCGCATTCTGTAATTGATGGATTTATATGAGCTTTTCTACGTACATAACCTTTGAAACCGTGGTTGTATGCCTTCCCGGCAGCGAGTTCGCGTTAATGCGGAAGAAAAGTGCATGGAATCAATTGCTCATGAGTGAACTGTTTCGCCCAGCCACCGCGCTGGGCGTGGATTGAAACTTTGTGCGAATAGCGTGCGCCTGCGAGTCGGTAAGTTTCGCCCAGCCACCGCGCTGGGCGTGGATTGAAACCGGCATGAGCGTCCAGCTAGCTCTCTACAAGGGGGTTTCGCCCAGCCACCGCGCTGGGCGTGGATTGAAACGTTAGACGGGTACACTTTTTCACCGACCCGCGCTTAGTTT
>CALMFQ010000167.1 GCA_937863215.1 uncultured Pseudomonadota bacterium | reverse complement strand
TGTAACGACTTCTGTGCAGCTTGTCCCTGCTGCAGCACTGTCTGCATCACCCACGCCGATGGCTGGCGCCGAGCGTGCTGGCAGTATTCGTCTGCGGTGCCGCGCTGCTGACACTGCCGCGCACCTTTCTGCCGCCATTCAACGAGGGCACCTTGACCATCAGCCTGCTGCTGCAACCCGGCACCAGCCTGGACGAGAGCAACCGTATCGGCCAGACGGCGGAACAACTGCTGCTGCAGATTGCCGAAGTCAGCCATGTCGGCCGCCGCACCGGGCGTGCGGAGCTGGACGAACATGCCGAAGGGGTGCATTCGAGCGAGCTGGACGTGGACCTGAAGCCGGGTCGGCCGCGGGCACAGCTGCTGGCCGATATCCGGGCCCGGCTGGCACTGCTGCCGGTGGGAGTCGGCATCGGCCAACCGATTTCGCATCGCATGGACCACCTGCTGTCGGGCGTGCGGGCGCAGATCGCGCTGAAACTGTTCGGCCCGGACACCGACACGCTGACCATGCTGGCAGCCAATCTGCAGGCCAGCCTGAGCGATATCGACGGCCTCACCGATCTGCAGACCGAAAAGCAGACGCGTATCCCGCAACTGCAGGTACGGGTCGACAGCGCCAGGGCAGCAGCCTATGGGGTAACGCCGGCACGTATCAACCAAATGCTGGAAACCGTGCTCGGCGGCCGGGTCATCAACCAGCTCAGCGACGACAACCGGCGCTTCGACCTGGTGTTGCGCCTGAACGACCCGCAGCGCGATGCCGACACGCTGGCCGAGCTGCTGGTGGAAACGCCGCAGGGTAAAATCCCGCTGCGGCGCGTTGCCGAAGTAATCGAGGCCGACGGGCCGAACCAGATCGGACGGGAAAACGGCCAGCGGCGCATCGTGGTATCGGCCAACACCGCCGGCCGCGCGCAGGATCGGGTGGTCGCCGAGATTCAGGCGCGGCTGGCACGCCTGAATCTGCCGCCCGGCTACAGCATCCGCATCGAGGGGCAGTTTCAGGCCCAGCAGCATGCAATGCGGCTGATCGCCATGCTGGCCGGCATTTCGGTGGTGCTGATCTTCCTCATTCTCTACCAGCGCTATCGCTCGGTCGCACTGAGCCTGATCGTAATGGGCAATCTGCCGCTGGCACTGATCGGCGGCGTCGCCGGCCTGTGGCTGGCGCAAGCACCGCTGTCGGTCGCCAGCCTGGTCGGCTTCATCACGCTGACCGGTATTGCCTCGCGCAACGGCATCCTCAAACTCAGCCACTACCTGAATCTGGCTCGCCAGCACGGGCTGCAGTTCAGCGATGAACTGATCGTGCGCGGCGCACTGGAACGCATGACGCCGGTGCTGATGACCGCATCGGTAGCGGCATTGGCGCTGGTGCCGCTGCTGCTGGCGGCGGATGCACCGGGCAAGGAAATCCTGCATCCGGTGGCAGTAGTGATTTTTGGCGGATTGATATCGTCGACGCTGCTCGACGCCTTCATTACCCCGCTGCTGTTCAAACTGTTTGGTCAACGCCCGCTGGACAAGCTGCTGGCGGCAGCTTCCAGTCAATCTTTCTGAAGGAGAAGCTCATGTTTTCGATTCGCACCCTCGCTACCAGCCTGCTGCTGGCACTGCTGAGCAATATCGGCGCAGCCCACACCGACGAGGCACTGGACCGCCAGAAGTCGCCCAACGGCGGCATCGTACGCATGGCCGGCGCCTATCACCTGGAATTATCGCTGCAGGACGGCATGGCGCGCGTCTACGTGACCGATCATGCCGGCAAGCCGGTTGCCACCCAGCACAGTAGCGCCACGCTGACCCTGCTGGGTGAGCGCAAATCCAGCCTGACGCTACGCCCGGCCAATGGCAACGTGCTGCAGGCCGCACACCAGCTGGCGAAGAACAGCATGGTCAAAACTGCAGTGGTATCGGTCAATCTCGACGGCAAGAGCCCCGAACAGGCACGCTACAGCAACGTACCGGTGCGCTGACCGGGGCGCTGGCCACGCGTCCCAAGCAAAAGAGCCGGCAGAAAACTGCCGGCTCTTTTGTATGCGCCAACCGGGCTCAACCCAATTCGGCAACCGTCATGTTCAACGACCCGGCTTCAACCAGAATACGGGTACGGGCAACCACAGGCTGGGCCGGCGTCTGCACACCGGTCATTTCGGCAAACTTGTAGAAATCGATTACCAGCTGGTTGGTCAGCACGTAGATAATCGAGCAGCCGCGGGTACCGGTGTTCAGGTAACGCAGCCAACCCAGGCTCTCCGGGCGAATCTTGTTGTCGAGCAGATAACTCTGGCTGATCAGGTCTTTCAGAGTGTCGTAGCGTTTGTCGGTCTGCTGGCTCAACTGTGCCGAAACCTGTTCGGTCAGGGTATGCCCGGAAACCGGCGCGGTGGTGCATTCAACCATCACCGGCGAACGCTGCGTAT
>CALMFQ010000166.1 GCA_937863215.1 uncultured Pseudomonadota bacterium | reverse complement strand
AACCAGAAAAACAGACGATGGGTCGTGGAAAATCGAATTGTTCAGCGTCTCCCTAAGCTTTCCAGTATTGCGAATACAGCGCCAGGATATTGGTCTTGACCACATCGTTGCCGGTGTCGGCATCGGTGACAACAATGGCGTACTCGTCCGGGTTCGAGCTGTTCTGCCGCCACTGCCAGCCGGTGTAACCCACTCCGGCCGCATTCATGCGGCTCAGGCCGGCTTCAAGATAAAAACCGCTCGGATCGTCGCCGGTGCGCACACCGAATTGCTGGATGAATACCGGCACATTGCGCCGTGTTTTCATCTCCACCAGCGCAGCGAGGCGGGTTTCCAAATTGGCGATATTTTCCTGTTGGCTCTTGTTGGTGCGCAGAAACAGGTTGCCGGTGTACACCACGCGGTTGGCCCAGCGCGGCGCGGCGATATAGGCCTCGTCGCACAGATTGATGTTGTAGGCATCGCGTGCGCCGACCAGGAACGGCGTGCGCCGGTCGCCCGCCTGATCCTCGATCGCGGTCATCAGTTCCTGATAGAACGCCGATACTTCCGCACCATGGCTTGAATCGCGGCCGGCCAGCGGCTCCGGCAGCGGTTCGTAGCAGGCGATCTGCGGGTAATCCTTGAGGATGCCGGCCAGATGGACCCAGGCTTGCTTGAACAGCTGCCGTTGCGTTGGATCGGTCCAGAAATTCCGCCCGCCGGGATAGGCACCGGCCGGGTCGCAATATTGCGCCGTGCCAGCATCCTGCAACCCGTTCTGGCCGCAGTTGGAGTCGATCGCCGCAATTACCCACAGCCCGGCGTCGATGCACCATTGCACCTCGCGCAGAAACTGCGCCAGATGATCCGGATCGAAATGCCCCGGTGCCGTATCGACGCGGCTTTCAACCGGGCTGCCGCCATACAGCCCCCACCAGCGGATCAGTACGCGCACCGCCTTGCCACCTTGCGCGGCAATCGTGGTTGCATCGTCGCTGCGCATCTTGCCCCAAGTGCCTTCGTTGATGCCGCGCAGAACGATCGGCTGCCCGTCCGGCGTCAGCATCTGCGCGCCGCTCAGCGTCAGGCGCGCCGGTATGCTACCGGGCGGCGCTGGCACCGGAGCTCCGCTATCGCCGCCGCCGCCGTTGCATGCCGCTGCAGCCATCGCACCCAGCAGGGAAAACAGCGTTGCCCTGCGGCCGGGCGAAAAATGTCCGTTGGTGCTCATGCTGGCAAGCCCTCCCATTCGGTGTCGCAGATGATCGTGCCGGCGATGCCCGGCGAATGTCGCGGCGCACGCCGGTGCGCCATGCTGCTGCCGGCGCAGGTGGCCGCTCAGAACATCCTACCGCCGTCCGTACGGGGTTCGGTGGGTTGAAGCAGAATGTTACATTTTTTACCCTCGGTGCCATATCGAGCCGGTAGTGCAGTCGTATCGCGAGGCCGCATGGATAGGCGCAGTCAGGCCATGGCTGGGCGCGCGACGAAAGGCCTGCCTGTTATTTACCTGTTTTTGAAGCGGGAATTTGCTGCGGTGAAAATACCAAACGCAATAACTACTTGGCCGCAATGGCGCGCCCGGCGCGAGTCGAACGCGCGACCTTTGGCTTCGGAGGCCAACACTCTATCCACTGAGCTACGGGCGCCTGCTTGGGAGGCCGTAAGCATAGCGGTTTTTTGCCGGAGCGTCCAATCATGTCGGGCGGAACGGTTTTTCCTTGTCGGCTTTGCGGGTATAATCGGCCGGTTTGATTGCCAATTATTTGACATTAAGGGATTGACAGCATGAGCAATAACTCCAAGACCTCGCTGGTAGCCGTATTGGGCGCGATTGCGATTCCGGTGGTTTCGGTGTATCTGGTTGCGCAACTGTGGAGCAGTGCCAGTACGTCCAGCGCCGATCTGGGGAGCCCGGCCATGTCGGCCGAGGCTGTCACCGCTCGCATTCAGCCGGTCGGCCTGTCGAAAGCCAGCGTGCCGGTGGCGCCGGGTGCGCGCACCGGCGAGCAGGTTTTTACCGCGATCTGTGTTTCGTGCCATGGTACCGGTGCTGCCGGTGCGCCGAAGGTGGGCGACAACGCCGCCTGGGCGCCGCGCCTGTCGCAAGGCATGGCTACCCTGCTGGACCACGCTACCAAGGGCTTCAAGGCCATGCCGGCACGCGGTGGTTCGCCGGATCTGACCGACGATGAAGTTGCACGTGCGATTGCCTATATGGGCAACAAGTCGGGCGGCAGCCTGACCGAGCCGAAAGTTGCGCCAGCGGCGGGTGGCGCGGCCAAGATCGATCCGGCCACCAAGGGCAAGGAAATCTACTCTTCGACGTGTTCCGCGTGCCACGCCACCGGTGCGGCCGGTGCGCCGAAGTTCGGTGACAAGGCTGCCTGGGCGCCGCGTATCGGCAAGGGCATGGAGGCGTTGATTGCCAGCGCCACCAAGGGCCTGAATGCGATGCCGCCGAAAGGTGGTTACAGCGGTGCGGATGCGGAGTTCGCTGCTGCGGTCGAATACATGGTCAGCCAGTCGAAGTAAGTCTATCGTGCCCGTTGTGGGCGCTGGCAAAAAGCCCTGCCGCGATGGCAGGGCTTTTTTGTTTCCGGCGCTGGTGGCGAATTATTCGGCGTGATCGACCGAGGCGAATATCTTCAGCCCGTCACCTGTCCGGGTGAGGTTGTACGATTCGCGCCATTACCGTTCAGTAATGCCCAGGTTACGCTGGCAACCGCGCTGTCGTTGCCCAGTGCCATCATGCTCTGCGGTTGCGCAGGCGACGCACAGGCAGGCGCGGTTGCGCAGTTCTGCCGGCACCCGCGCCAGTGTTGCCGCGCCGATTGGCACTGTGCTGCACCAGCATGCCACTTGCAGCGTTCCGGCCTGCGCCGCTGCACATTGGTTGGGGGCGCCGCACAGTGGGCAGGTGTGATTGGCTAAAGCTTGCATCTGTCGATGATAAACGATTCGTGTCCATCATTGCACTGTGCAGGATTACCGGCCGGTTTCCCTTGCCTGGCTGTACGGCAATGCCGGCGCGGTCTGCACGGCAGCGGGCCGGCGCAGGGTCAGCCTGCCGTCCGGCCTTTTACCGCATGGGCACGGGCACTGTAGCTGATGCTGCCGTCGGCAGCGATTGGCAGGCTGGCGCGCAACTGCGTCTGCAGGCGCTCGATATCGGCCGGTGCCATCGTCGCCAGTGTGGCACCGACGCTCGGCCCGCCGCGCACGATGCGCCAGTAGTCGTCAAAGCTGGCGTAACTGCGCTGCACTTCGATGGCGCAGGTTTGCACTTCCCGCAGGCCGGCTTCCTGCCACAGCGCTTGCAGTGCTTCCAGGCGCGAAGCCTCCGGGCTCGGCGGTGCCGGCACGACGTAGCCGAGTTCGGTGATCGCCAGCCGCAGCGCGTTGTAGGGAAAACCGCCGCCGTGCATATCCCAGGCATACGCCGCAGCGATGCCGCCCGGAGTCAGTACCCGCACCATTTCCGCTACGCCCTTGGCCGGTTCGGGCACAAAGAAAATCACCAGCGGCATCACTGCGACATCGAATGCGCTTGCGGCATACGGCAGCGCCATCGCGTCACCGGTCTGCAACTGTGCCGCCGCCAGCGCCGGCCGCTGGCGCGCAAACGCCAGTTGCTCGGCCGATGGATCGATTCCATGCAGCGCCGCTGGCGCACAGCGCGTCGCCAGCATCTCGGTAAACGCGCCGTTGCCGCAGCCGACATCCAGCCAGCGTGCACCTGTGGCCGGCGCCAGCCAGTCGATAAAGCGTTCGCCTGCCAGCTGGCTCCATTTGCCCATGTAGTCTTCGTAGGCCGCGCCGTTGTCAAAGCGGATCTGGATTGCGCTCATGCTGATTCTCCTGTGTGTCTTGTGGTGGGCAGAGGTGTTGCAGTGTCGCCTGCACGCTCTGCCCGGCAATTGTTCCGTCAATGGTTTGTTGCGCTGGGGGCGGCGACACGGGGTTTGCAGATTCTGGCCATTTGAGCAGGTTTTGCCTGGCGCAAAGCCCGCCGGGCAGCCAGTGGGTTGTCATGCCGTGGAGTGTGCCATGAATCGGGGGAGCAGGGCGCAATCGAGGCGTCGCACATCGCGCCGAATGGCAAGCTTGAGCGGAAATGTGGCTACTGGCCATGCGTACAAGGCGCGGCACTTCGATTGCAACCTGCCCAGGCTGCAGGCCGCTCTGGCATTGCCCTGCAGGCGGGGCTGCGAGGCAATCGGGGTGCGGGTTGCAGGCCGCCGGTCTTGCCGGGCTAGGTGGCCGTTGCCTGGCTGCTGTGCAGGAACCGGATCAGCGCCTGGAAATTCCGTTCTGCATGGCCGCTGGAGTCGATGATGCTATGACGGAAATACCGGTCCACATTGGTTGCGCTAATCGCGGTTTTCTGCGGATCGTAAGTTGTGCCATCTGCCCCGCCTGCGGTGTGGCCGCCGGTCCGGATCAGGGCGATCTGCGCCAGGCCGGCAGCGGCTTCGGTGTTGCCGCTGGCGACGGCTTGGTCGTACAGCGCTTTTTCGGCGGGGCTGAGGTAAGCCATGGTATTCACAAACCCGCCAGCCTTCTGCATCCGGTCGAGTTCTGACGCGGTGAGCTGTTCGGGACTTTTGCTTTGGGCTGCCAGGGCGGCAGCGTGCGCTTCATCGGCTGTACGGCCCGATTCTTTGAGCGCTGTTTGCCCGGCGGACGAAATGGATACCCGGTCAAC
>CALMFQ010000165.1 GCA_937863215.1 uncultured Pseudomonadota bacterium | reverse complement strand
AAGGCGAAGCGCCCGACTGGCAACGGCTGGTCGAGCGCCGCGAGGATTACCGCATCGGCAGCGTGCCGCAAGGCGGGCTGCTGCTGGTAGGCGCGGCCGACGTACAGAAGGATCGTATCGAGGCATCGGTATGGGCGTTCGGGCGCGGCAAGGAGTCGTGGCTGGTCGAACATCGCGTACTGATGGGCGACACCGCCCGCGACGCGGTGTGGAAGCAGCTTGCCGATTTGATCGCCGCAAACTGGACGCACGCTTCAGGCGCGGCCATGCCGCTGGCGCGCTTTGCCCTGGATACCGGTTTTGCCACCCAGGAGGCCTACGCCTTCGTGCGCGCCTGCCACGATCCACGTGTGATGGCGGTCAAGGGGGTGGCACGTGGTGCAGCCTTGATCGGCACGCCGACGGCGGTCGATGTCTCGCAGCGGGGCAAGAAGCTGCGCCGGGGCATCAAGGTGTACTCGGTGGCGGTGGGCATTGCCAAACTGGAGTTCTACAACAACCTGCGCAAGAGCGCGGACGTCGCTGATGACGGGTTGACCACGGTGTTTCCGGCCGGTTTTGTCCATCTGCCGAGGATCGATGCGGAGTTCGTTCAGCAACTCTGCGCCGAACAACTGATCACCCGCCGCGACCGCAACGGTTTCCCGGTGCGCGAATGGCAAAAGATGCGCGAGCGCAACGAGGCGCTCGATTGTTATGTGTACGCCCGATCTGCCGCATCAGCGGCGGGGCTGGATCGCTTCGAGGAACGTCATTGGCGCGAACTGGAGCGCCAGCTCGGGCTCGATCGGCCGCCAGACGAGCCGCTATCGATTCAAATCAATGACCCAGACGAGGCCACCCCACGAGATCAATTCGGCGGTGGCCTCGCTGTTTCTGCCCCCCCATCACGTCGGCGTGTCATCAAGAGCCGCTGGCTGTCCTGATTCGCAAAGGAGAAATGAATGAGTCTTGCCACCCGTATCGAAAGCCTGGTCATCCGCGTCGCGCAGGAGTTCAACGACGTCCGCGCGAGCGCCGGCAATCTGGCCAACCTGACCACCACCGACAAATCCAGTCTGGTGGCAGCGGTCAATGAGCTGAAAGCGGCGGTGGTATCCGCCAGCGCCATCGACGATCAGAACGTCACCAGCAGCAGTACCTATTCATCGAGCAAAATCGTCACCCTGCTCGATGCGCTCAAAGGCGAGATTCTCGGCGGCGCGGATGCGGCCTATGACACCCTGCTGGAAATCCAGCAATTGCTGCAGAACGGTACCAGCGGTCTGGAAGCCCTGCTCGCCGCCATCAACAACCGGGTGCGCTTCGATGCAGCACAGACGCTGACCGCCGCCGAGCAGGCGCAGGCGTGCAGCAATATGGGCGCAGTGGCAGCGGCAGACATCGGCGATACCGACAGCGATTTCGTTGCCGTGTTCGAAGCGGCGCTGGTCTGATGAGCCTCGCATCGCGCATGGCACTTCTGGCCAGCCGTATCGGCATCGAAGTCAAATCGAGGATCGACGCTGGCCATCCCGGGGTGGCCAAGGCCTGGGTCTGTTTCGGCTATGTCGATTCACAAATCGTCATTCGCGCGGCCTACAACATTGCCAATGTCACCCGTACCGCCACTGGCCGCTACCGGGTGACCTTTGCCGGCGCCATGCCCGATCACCACTACTGCTGGACAGCACTGGCGCGCAGCAGCAGCAATAACAGCACGCAGCGCCTTGCCATCGTGCGCGCCACCAGCGACCAGAAAACCCCTGAGTACGTCGATATCAGCTGTGCGACGACCTCGGCATCGTTCGCCGATTCCACCGAAATCAACCTGATGGTATTGCGCTGATGGCCTACACCCAAGCCCACCTCGACGCACTGCAAGCGGCGCTGGCCAAAGGCGAAAAACGCGTCAGCCTCGGCGACAAAACCGTCGAATACCGCAGTGTCGAGGAACTCACGGCAGCGATCGAAGCCGTGAAGCGCGATCTTTTCCAGCAAGCGGTGGCGACTGGGTTGTGGCCCAACGCGCCTCGGCAGATCCGCTTGACCACCAGCAAGGGATGCTGACATGAGCTGGCTCTCCCGCGTGCGCCAACGCTTGTTCGGCGCCACGCCTTTGTACGACGGTATCGGCGCGGGCCGCCGGGCGCTCGCCTGGCAGGTCGGCAACCCCGGCGCGGTGGCGGTGCTGGCGTCGACGCAGAACGAGTTGCGCGCCAAAAGCCGCGATCTGGTGCGGCGCAATGCCTGGGCCGCAGCCGGCATCGAAGCATTCGTATCCAACGCCATCGGCACGGGCATCAAGCCGCAGTCGATGGTCGCAGACAACACGCTGCGCGAAGCCATCCACAGTCTGTGGTGGGATTGGTGCGAGGAAGCCGACGCGGCAGGGCTCACCGATTTCTATGGTCTGCAGGCACTGGCCTGCCGCGCGATGCTCGAGGGCGGCGAATGTCTGGTACGCCTGCGCTACCGCCGCCCGGAGGACGGGCTGGCGGTTGGACTGCAATTGCAGTTGCTGGAACCGGAACACCTGCCGGCGACACTGAACCTGGAGCTGGCGTCCACGGCAAACAGCACGGCTGCCGGTAACGTGATTCGTGCCGGCATCGAATTCGACCGGCTCGGGCGGCGCGTGGCCTACCACCTCTACCGCTCACATCCCGGTGACGGCGCGCTGGCGCCGATGTCCGGCGCCGGTGGAACAGACACGGTGCGCGTGCCGGCCAGCGAGGTCATCCATCTGTTTCGCCCTTTGCGGCCGGGCCAGATCCGGGGTGAGCCCTGGTTGGCGCGGGCACTGGTCAAACTCAACGAACTCGATCAGTACGACGATGCCGAACTGGTGCGCAAGAAAACCGCCGCAATGTTCGCCGGCTTCATCACCCGCCAGTCCCCCGAAGACAATCTGATGGGTGAAGGGCTGCCTGATGCCGCTGGCGCGGCACTCGCCGGGCTGGAGCCAGGCACGATGCAGATACTCGCGCCGGGTGAGGATGTGAAGTTCAGCCAGCCGGCCGATGTCGGCGCCAGCTACGCCGACTTCCTGCGCATGCAGTTTCGGGCCGTGGCAGCGGCAATGGGCATCAGCTACGAAATGCTGACCGGCGACCTGACGCAGGTGAACTATTCGTCGATCCGTGCCGGACTACTGGAATTCCGGCGCCGCTGCGAGGCGATCCAGCATGGCGTGATCGTGCACCAGCTGTGCCGCCCGGTCTGGCGGGCCTGGATGCAACAGGCGGCACTGCAAGGCGCACTGGCGGCGCCCGATCTGGCACGCAAGCCGCGTGAATACCTGGCCGTGAAATGGATTCCGCAAGGCTGGCAATGGGTCGACCCGAAAAAAGAGTTCGATGCCATGTTGACCGCCATGCGCGCCGGCTTGTTGTCACGTTCGCAGGCGATCTCGGCATTTGGTTACGACGCCGAGGACATCGACCGCGAAATCGCCGCCGACAACCAGCGGGCCGACGAACTGGGGCTGAGGTTCGACTCTGACCCACGCCATGACCGGCCTCCAACCGGCGACGGCAAGCCACTCGCCCCCTCTCCTTCTGATTAACGGAACTCCCCACCATGTCGCTGTTCCATCTGGCATCCCGTTTGTACGGGGTGCCGCTGTTGATTACCCGCACCAAGCTGGATGTGATTCTGGCCGTGCTTGGCCCGCGGATCGGCTTGCCGTCGGTGCAGGCCGCGCCGGCCTTGCCTGCCCCGCGCGTGCCACAGGCGCCGGCACGTGCCGGTATTGCCCAGATTCCGGTGCACGGCACGCTGGTACGGCGCAGCCTCGGGCTGGAGGCCGCCTCCGGCCTGACCAGCTACCAGGATATTGCCTTGGCACTGGATGAGGCGCTGGCCGACCCGCAGGTCCACGGCATTCTGCTCGATATCGACTCACCCGGCGGCGAGGCTGGGGGCGTATTCGAGCTGGCACAGCGGATTCGCGCTGCCAGCCGGATCAAGCCGGTATGGGCCCATGCCAATGATGCAGCCTACTCGGCGGCTTACGCACTGGGCTGCGCCGCCAGCCGGCTGACAGTGTCTGCCACTGGCGGCATCGGCTCGATTGGCGTGATTGCGCTGCATGTCGACCAGTCGCTGAAGGATAGCCAGGATGGGGTGGCCTACACCGCCATCTACGCCGGGCAACACAAGAACGATTTTTCGCCGCACGCACCGCTGAGCCCGCAGGCGGCCCAGTCCCTGCAAACCGAAGTCGACCGGCTGTACGCGCTGTTCGTCGAGCACGTCGCACAGATGCGCAAACTCGATCCGGGTTTGGTGCGCGGCACCGAAGCAGCCGTTTTATGCGGCGATGCGGCGGTGGCGGCCGGACTGGCCGACGGGATCAGCAGCTACAGCCAATTACTCGATGCATTCATCCAGCATCTGCAGCCCCGGCCCTTGTCGGCGGTTGCGTTGCGCCCTCTCAACACGATTCCAACCACGGAGATTGCCATGTCCGACGCAACCACCTTGCCCGAGCCCACCCTCGATGGCGCCGCAACCACCCCGACCGGCAGCGTGCCCGAACTGGTCGCAGCCGCGCGTGATGAGGCGCATGCCGAGGCCTGCGCCATCGCCGAACTGTGCCTGATGGCTGGCCAGGCACAGCGAACCGCCGAATTGCTCAATGCCGGCGTCAGCCAGGCCCAAGCCAGACACATCCTGCTCGATGCCCGTGCCGAGCAAGCCGAGATCCAGTCGCATCTGCCGATCGCCGGCAACAACCAGCAGCCGAACCACGATGCCGTGCTTGCCGCTGCACGCAAGCTGGCGAAACAGGAGTGAATCATGCCCGTCATCTACGAAGGCAACACCCTGGGCGATCTGCTCAAGTATGAGTCGCCCAATTTGTATTCCCGCGAAGCCGCGACCGTCGGGGCCGGCCAGCATCTGGCGCTGGGTACGGTCGTCAGTCGCGATGCCGGTACTGGCAAGCTGTATCCGCTGAGGCTGGTGTCGGAAACCGATTTCAGTCCGCCGGCTGGCGTGCTGGCCACCGACACCGATGCACGACTGGCCGACCGCGACGACGCGCTGCTGATTGCCCGCCATGCCATCGTCGCCAGTCAGTCCTTGATCTGGCCCGCCGAGCTGACGCAGGAGCAACGCAGCCTGGCCATCGAACAACTGGCACAACTGGGCATTCTGGTACGCCAGTCCGCCTGATTCCGTATCGGAGATCACCATGCAAAACCCGTTTCACAATCCCGCTTTCTCGATGGCCGCGCTGACAGCGGCGATCAATATCCTGCCCAATCGTTACGGCCGTATCGAAAACCTGGGGCTGATGCCGGCCCGCCCGGTACGTCAGCGCCAGATCATCGTCGAGGAAATGAATGGCGTGCTGAATCTGCTGCCTACCCTGCCTCCCGGCTCACCCGGCACCGTCGGCACGCGGGGCAAACGCGCATTGCGCTCGTTTGTGATTCCGCACATTCCGCACGACGATGTGGTGCTGCCCGAAGAAGTGCAAGGCATCCGCGCCTTTGGCTCGGAAACCGAAACCGAGGCGCTGGCAGGCGTGATTGCCCGCCATCTGGACACCATGCGCAACAAGCACGCGATTACCCTCGAGCACCTGCGGATGGGCGCGCTCAAGGGCGTGATCCTGGATGCCGACGGCTCGGTGTTGTACGACCTGTTCGATGAGTTCGGGATTGCCCAGCAGAGCGTCAACTTTGCGCTGGGTAACGGCAATACCAACGTCAAGGAGAAATGCATCAAGACCTTGTCGCTGATCGAAGACAACCTCAAGGGCGAGTTCATGAATGGGGTGCACTGCCTGTGCTCGCCGGAGTTCTTCAGTGCCCTCACCGGCCACGCCAAGGTCGAAAAGGCGTTCGAGACCTGGCAACAAGGCGCCATTCTGATCAACGATGTACGGCGCGGCTTTACCTACGCCGGTATCACCTTTGAAGAATACCGTGGCCAGGCGACCGATATCGCCGGCACGGTGCGTCGCTTCATTGCCCCGGGCGAAGCGCATGCGTTCCCGCTGGGTACGGTCGATACCTTTGCCAGCTACTTTGCGCCGGCGGATTTCAACGAAACCGTCAACACGCTCGGCCTGTCGCTCTATGCCAAACAGGCGCCACGCCCGTTTGAACGCGGCACCGATCTGCACACCCAGTCCAACCCGCTGCCGATGTGCCACCGACCTGGGGTGCTGATCACCCTGCAGATGAACTGAGAGCCTGTGAAAAAATTCGTTGCGAGCGCCGCCAAATCGCGTTCCGCCGGAACGGAGCAACCGGAGTTTATTGAAATAAATGAGGATTGCGAGTACCGCCGGAACGCGAGTTGGCAAGCGCAGCAGAATTTTTCACACGCTCTGAGGGGGTGCGCGTGATCGAGCAACTTTACCTGGCTGCCCAGCATGCCGGCCTGCTCAAGCAAGCGCACTGGTCGCCAGCCAGTGGCGCGCCGGGCAGTACCGTGCAGGTAGCGTTTCAGGCACCGGACGAGAGCGTGCTGGATGGCTACCAGCTATCCGCCGACTACCGCATCCGCTATCCGGCCAGCTATTTGCCCGAGCTTCAGGCAAACGATGTGCTCAGCATCGATGGCATGGCTTACCGGGTACGCGCCGTGCGTGCGGTGAGCGATGGCAGCGAACACGAGGCACGGTTGTGCCGCCCCTGATCCATGAAAGAGTGTCAATGTGCCCTCACTGCGTGAACGCATTCTCGCTGTCCTGCAGCTTCGCCTGGCCACCGCCCTGCCCGCCGTAGACGTGCAACGCGCCCCGCTCTCGCCCGCCCGGCGCGAATCGCTGCCATTACTGGTCGTCGAACCGCAAAGCGAAACGGTCGAGCCACGTAGCGGTGAACAGGTCGAACGGCATCTGCAACTGTCACTGACGGTGCTCACCCGCGGTGACGCAGCAGCCTTGCAGGCCGATCAGATTCAGGTGGCGGCGCATCAGGCGTTGATGGTCAACGCGACGCCGCCGGACCCCGCGTTCCTGATCCGCGAGCTCGACTGCGATTGGGACGCCGAAGAGGCCGATCTGGTTGCGCTGCGGCTGACCACCCGTTACCTGATCATCTACCACAGCCATCCACAGGATATGTCCCGAGAGGAATGACATGAGCCAGACCCCGTACCACAGCGTGCGCCTGATCCAGCCGCACACCCACGCCGGCCAGCAGTATCCGGCCGGCAGCCAGCTCGAATTGCCGGCGCCGCTGGCCGACTGGCTGCGCCAGCAAGGCGTGGCAGAAGCGCTGACCGATAAACCGGCTCCGGCCGCCAGCAAACCCATGACCAAGGAATAAGGAGTCAAGCATGGCTTTTCAGAAACGCAGCTTCGTCGGCAAAGGCAAACTGTATCTGGGCCGTTACGGCCAGAACAATCTGCAGCGCATTGGCAATACCTCAAAACTGTCGTTGTCGATCGACGAGGAAACCAAGGAACTGGCCGATTACGAGAATCCCGGCGGCGGTGTGGCCGACGCCCTGTCTCGCATCAAGGACGCCAAGGTGACGCTGACGCTGCATAACCTCAACGCGGCCAATCTGGCGCTGGCACTGTTTGGCGATGCCAGTGCCATCAACGCCGGTACGGTCACCGACGAAAGCCACACCGCCCACAAGGGCGCGCTGCTGCGGCTGGATAAACTCGGTGCCAGCAGCGTGATCGTGACCAATGCGGCCGGCACCACCACCTATCTGGCCGGTAGCGATTATCAGATCAGCGGCGGCGGGCTGCTGATTCCGGACAGCAGCGGCATTCCCGACGCCGATCCGATCAAGGTCAGTTACGCCTACGGCGCGCAGAGCCTGATCGAGGCCATCACCGCCACCGGTCAGGAATATACCCTGGCATTCGACGGCCTGAACGAAGCCGATTCCGGCAAACCCTGTGTGGTCGACTTGTGGCGGGTACGCTTTACCCCAACCAAGTCGCTGGATCTGATCGACGACGACTTCAGCAAGCTGGAACTGGAAGGCAAGCTGCTGAAGGACGACACACGCCCGATCGGCAGTTCGCAGTATTTCCGTTACGGGTTCCAGTAAGCCATGCGTGCCGTCAAAACCCTCACCGTCGGCGCCCAGACCTTCGAAGTACGCGAGCTGACGGTGGCGGACATCCGGCTCTGGCTCAACGATCTACTGGCGACACCTACACCCGACCTGCTGGCCGAGGCCTTGTTCGATGAGTTGTCGCTGGCGGATCTGCCGCGCATGACCAGCCTGACTGTGGAGCGGATCGAGCAGATGACACCCGCCGAATTGCGTCAGGTGATCGATGCGGTGAAGGCGGTGAACGGGGATTTTTTCGGGTTGCGGCAGAAACTGCTCCAGGCTGCCCGCACGATCCCGCCCGCAGCCTGAGATGGCTGCAGCAAACCGCCTGCACCCTGGTGCGCCTGGGGCACGCCGGGGTGTGGGCTTATCCGTATGCGGTGTTTGTTGCGGCGATCGATGAGGCATCGGGTAGTGCTTAA
>CALMFQ010000164.1 GCA_937863215.1 uncultured Pseudomonadota bacterium | reverse complement strand
AGCTGCCGCGCGATGTGCTTGAGGATCTGAAGCGCGATTATTACGACGAAGTGGACGTGATCCAGGACACCGCCAGCTTCGTCTACGATACCGGATTCCGCCTGCACCTGCTGCTGCAGGGCATCAACCCGGATGCCGACGCCTACAAACTGACATTCGCCGAACGCCGCACCGAAACGCCCACCCAGACCACCGACCGCGCGCTCAAGCTCAAGGCGCTGGGGTTGCCGCAAGGCATGGTGTGGGAAGAGCTGGGCTACGACCCGGCCAACGTCGAGCAGCGCCGCAAGTGGGAATCGGCCAACCTCGATCCGTATCCCGAGCCGCCGGCCGGCAGTGGCCAGCGCGTATCCATCACCCCCGGCAACGGTCGCAAGGGTGAGAGCGGCACGAGCGTAAGCAATGGCTAGTGTTACCGCAGCCATCAAGCGTGCCAGCGCCGCAGCCCGGGCGGCGATGAACCGCTTCGATGCGCAAACCATGGCGCAACTGCGCGAGCTGTATCAAACCTCGCTGGATGCCATCAACCGCGCAATCACTCATGCCGCCGATGGTGACAGGGTGCCGCTGACCGCGCTGGATCGCCTGCGCCATCAGCTCGACCAGGAACTGCGCCGCCTCGCCAGCGAGCGCAACCAGCTGCTGGCCGGCGGGCTGGAGCAAGCCGCAGAACTCGGCAGCACGCCGTTTGTGGCCGCGCTGACCGGTGACGAACTGACCCGTATCAACTTCAAGGCTATCGAATTTGTGAAGCAATTCACCGCCAACGATGGCCTGCAGCTGTCGGATCGGCTGTGGCGGGTGGATCGGGCAGCCAAACAGCGTATCGGCGATGCCATCGAATTCGCCATCATCCGTGGCGAAGATGCCTTCCGCGCCGCGCAACGCATGGCCGGCGCAATCGACCGCGACGCCATCGCCGCCGCCAGCCCGGACAAACTGGGCGGCAATATCCGCGATCTGATGGTCGGCCGTGGCTCAGCGTTATACCAGGCGCAGCGCGTAGCCCGCACCGAACTCAACCGCGCCCACGGCACCGCCTACATGGCCGGCGCCGAATCCACGCCCGGCTGCGTCGGCACGCGCTTTCTGCTATCGCCACGCCACCCCGAGCCGGATATCTGCGACGTGCACGCCAACGCCAACCTGTTCGGCCTGGGCAAGGGCGTGTATCCACCGGGGCAAAACCCTTGGCCGGCGCACCCGAATACGCTGAGTTATGTGGTGGCGGTGTTTGAGGAGGATGTGACGGAGGAAGATCGGGCGGGGGTGGAGACGATGGATGAGGCAAAATCCAGATTCCAGGCTGCGGCGATAGCCAGCCAAACGGCCAGAGAGCATAATCCGCACATGCTTGCCAGAACTTATCGTGCCCCTTGGGATGACTTTCCCCCTGTGCTGCTGCACGCCGATTTGGGTGCCGCAAAAAACCACCCAGATCATGCCGCCGCCAAAAATGGCGATGTCGAGGCCGCTATTCGCTTGGTTGGCGACACTGAGCTTCCCCCGAAATTTCGTCTGCCAAAGGTAACGTAAAATCGCCGTTACT
>CALMFQ010000163.1 GCA_937863215.1 uncultured Pseudomonadota bacterium | reverse complement strand
TTTCCAGTTTTTGTTGCTGACTTGCGGCAACTGCAGGTGTTCCAGCCCTTCATTTTCATCGTCATCCGCCAGCGCCGGCAGCATCAGCCCGGCTGTCAGCATTGCGGCTAGCCATTTCGATCTGAGCATGCGCTATCCCCTTATTTCAGCGTTTGCAGATAGGCGATGAAATCGCCTTTTTCGCTTGCCGAGCATTCACGCGCCAGCACATCCTTGCAGTTGCGCTTGAACCATTTTTCCACCTTGCGTTCATCGCTGAAGCGATCCGGATTGATTGCCGGGGCCAGCGGGCGGATGCTGCGGAAGGTCTTGGTCTCGCCGGGTTTACGCGCATCGCTGGTGTGGCAGGTGGTGCAACTTATGGTTTCGCCGCCTTGTTGCATCTTGCGGAAATACAGCTCTTCGCCGCGCTTGGCGGAAAAGCCGGAAAAAGCCGGGTCGTCGGCGCGCGCCTGTGTCGCATAGCCTTGCGACAGTGTCTGCGGATCGGTCGCCAGTGCGCTGCCGGCCAGGGCAATCAATATCAGTCCAGTACGGTATTTCATCGGTTGACTCCTGCGATTGGCTGCAGCCACTCTATTCGCAGCAGCTTAAATTGCGCTTAACCAAATCCGCCGCCGCAGCGGTTGTCGTTAATTGGCGCTTAAGCGATGCGGCGTAGGCTGGGATCATGTTCAAGCGAGGGAGAAATGACCATGATGCCGTTCAATCGTATGCGTCTGCTGCACTGGTTGGTGGCGAGCCTGTGCCTGCTGGCTTATCTGACCGGCGACGATGGTGAGCTGTGGCATATCTGGCTCGGCTATGGATTGATTGTCGCGCTGCTGCTGCGCATTCTGTTCGGCCTGCTCAAGCTACGCGGCTTCGGCCCTTTGCTGCCACGCCCCGGCATGCTGGCCAAGCAGCCGCAGAACTTCATCAGCCGGGCGATGGTTGGCGGACTGATTATCGGCATGATCGGCTGTAGCGTAACCGGAGTGTTGATGGTCGATAACGCCAAAATCCTCAATCTGGCTGGCGTTTCGCCGGTGGCTGCCGTGTTGCCCGCCGCACATGCCGATGACGAGCATGAATTCGAGGGGAACAAGGGCGAGCAGAACGAGTGGCTGGAGGAAATCCATGAATTCTTTGCCAATGGCACGCTGGCTCTGGCTGCGCTGCACGTTGCCTATGTGTTCGCGGTACGCCGGCGCATGGCCTGGAGCATGATTGGCCGTAAGCCGCAGATTGAGCCGCGCGGCGCCGTCGAGCCGGGCGGGCGCTGATACCGTCAATCAATGGAAAAAGGCCGGGGGTTGCCCGGCCTTGATTCTGTTTGCAGTGTTGGCTCAAGCCATTACGCAGCCAAGCTGTTTACCACCATGCTTCGGTCTGGACACCGTAGCTCCAGCCGCTAGTCTGATTGGCATAACGCGGATCATTCGGCAGCACGGCACCCTTGTCGCTCCAGTCGGCAAAGGTGGCAAATGCGCGAATGGTCGGGCGTGCCCAGTAGCCAGTGCCGGCGCTGATTTGCGGCGCGATGGTGAATTTGGTCAGGCTGACTTTCTTGCCTTGTTCTGGCTTGATCTGGTCATAGCCCACCTCTGCCGCAAGGCTGAAAATCTTGGTAAATGAATACACCGGGCGAATGCCTGCCGAGATCCATTTGCCGCCATCCGGCGTGCCGGCATTTTTCGATGTGCTGGAACTATCGCGATCGGTATAGCTGACCACGCCCTCAGCTTGCAGATTGTGGCCCATG
>CALMFQ010000162.1 GCA_937863215.1 uncultured Pseudomonadota bacterium | reverse complement strand
GCGCTGGTCGGCGGCTTCATCAACTGGCTGGCGATCGTGATGATCTTCAACCCCAAGCAGCCGCGCAAATTCGGCCCGTTCACGCTGCACGGCCTGTTCATGCGCCGCCAGAGCGAAGTGGCGACGGCCTACAGCAAGATGGTGGCCGACGAGCTGCTCAATCCGCAGAACATCGTCGATGGCATCCTCAAGGGGCCGCTATCGGACAGCCTGTTCCGCATCATCTCCAAGCATGTGAAAACCGCCATCGACAAGGAAGCGGGGCTGGCCAAGCCGTTCCTGCAATTCATGATCGGCACCCAGCGCTATATCGAAATGAAGAACCGCGCGGTCGACAAGATCATGCTGGAAGTACCGAAGCTGCTGCAGACCACTCACGATTACAGCAAACAGGCGATGGACATCGAAACCTCGCTGCGCGACAAGCTGCTGGCGCTGCCGGTGGAAGATTTCGAAGACATGTTGCACCCGGTATTCAAGGAAGACGAGTGGATACTGATCGCACTCGGCGTAGTGCTGGGCGGGGTGGTGGGCTATCTGCAGTGGTATCTGGGGTTCTGAATCGTGGCAGGGCGCGTGGGCAAGGCGTTTGAAGGCTTGCTGCGTGGCATTGCGGCGCCTGCCCTGCAGGGCGCATGGGCATTGCTGCGCAGGCCAGTCTGCAGACCGCTCTGGGAGCGGCTTGTGGCGGCATGTTGCAAGCAGGCTGTGCCCGCCGATTGCCGCCGGCCATTGGCTGGCGTATGGTTTCAGGTCGTTTCCAGTGCCAAGCCTTGCGCCATGTCCAACGAACGCCGATCCCGATACCTGTCAGCCGTGCTGGTTGGCGCCATGTGCTGTGCGCCGGCCGTCCGGGCCGACAGCGCCGTCGCCGGATTATCCCCTAACCTGATCGACGCCATCCTGCAACAGCTCAACCGCCAGCGCGCCAGCCTGGGCGTGGCGGATATGCCGCCGGTGGCGTGGGATGCCGATCTGGCGGCGTTCGCCGCACGCACTGCCGCCGGCTGCCGCATGCAGCACAGCGGCACGGCGCAGCGTAGCGCCATTCCCAACAAGGTTGGACAATACGCCGGCGAAAATCTGGCGATTGCGTTTCGCAGCGACATGCGCCTGAGCGATAGCGGCGACCCGGCCAGGTTGCAGCGCTATTTCCAGCAGGCGTTCGACGGCTGGTGGCGCGAGCAGGCCGATTACGATTACGCCGCCAATCGCTGCGCGCCGGGCAAGCAATGCGGCCATTACACCCAGCTGGCGTGGCGCGATAGCGTACAGATCGGTTGCGCTATTGCCATGTGCAACCCGCAGCTTGATCTGGGGCGGCTGGGCTATACGCTGGCGTGCAATTTCCTCCCCGGCGGCAATATCGTCGGCCGGCGGCCGTATTGATTGCCGGCGCTGCCGGCTGCCGCAGCCAAAGTCCCGGCGTTGTTCGAAATGGCACCAGCCGGATAAGTGTCGGCAGCCGAGGTCTCCACCATGCAATACAACCCGATTGGCGAATACACGCAGCGTTTCAACAAAGTGCTGGATTTCATCGACCGGCACCTGGCCGAGCCGGTCGATCTGGCGGCGCTGGCCGATGTCGCACATTTTTCGCCGTTTCATTTTCACCGCCTGTTCCGTGCCTGGATGGGCGAAACGCTGGGCGATTATCTGCGTCGGCGCCGGCTTGAAGTAGCTGCGCTGTACTTGATGCACCGGCGGCGCAAGTCGGTGCTGGAGGTCGCGCTGGAAGTCGGTTTCGGCTCCGGCGAGGCATTTTCCCGCGCATTCAGGCTGCAATTCGGCGTCACACCGTCGCTGTGGCGCAAATCCACCCCGCAGCGCTGGGCCGACAGTCTGGCGGGGCGCACCGGCGGTGCCATGCAGAGCAATCCCGATCAGCCATTGAGCAAGATCGATCAGGCGCACAATGCCGGCTGGGCAGATCATGGGGCGGTCACTTTTCAGGAGTTCAGCATGGAAATCGAGATCGTCAACCTGCCGCCCACCCGCGTCGCCTACATGCGCCATATCGGCCCTTACGGCCCCGGCATCGGCCTGCTGTGGCAACAGAAATTCCTCCCGTGGCGCGCCGCGCAGGGGCTGGATAATGCCGCTTGTTACGGCGTCGGCCACGACGACCCGGACGTCACCCCGGCAGAGCGTTGCCGTTACGATGCCTGCGTGGCGGTGCCGGACGACTTCGTCGCGCACAATCCGATCGGCAGCGCCAATCTGCCTGGCGGCCGCTACGCCGTTGCCCGGTTCCGCGGCGACGCTCCGGCCATTGGCGTCGCCTGGCGCGAACTGCTGCGTGAATGGCTGCCGGCCAGCGGTATGCAGCCGGATGGCCGGCCGCTGTTCGAATATTACCCGGCCGACGCCTGCCACGATCCGGAAACCGGCGTGTTCGAATGCCAGCTATGCCTGCCGGTAAAGCCGTTGTGATTGGCTTGCGTGTCGTTCCGCTCGCTGCACCAATCAGCGCATCTGGAACAGTTCCTGATGAAAGTGCCGCTCTGCCAGCCCGTGGGCGACCAAATCCCGGCTTAGTGCCCGGCCGAATGCCGGTGGGCCGCAGAACCAGACGCTGGCCGCCTGCCAGTCGGGAACCGCAGTGCGAATCTGCGCGCCATCCAGCCGTCCGTCCTTGCCGCTGACCAGTATATGCAGCCGTACATTGGCGGCGCGGGCGTCGGCGCTCAGCTTGTCTATCGCCGTCTGGGAAAATTCCGCTGTAGGGTGAAACAGGTCGATTTGCCCGGCCGCCGCACCGCCGGCCTGCGCCAGCTGCTGCATGCGCGAGATGAACGGGGTGATGCCGATGCCGGCGCCAATCCAGATCTGGCGCGGTTTCCGGTCGTCGAAATCGAAACAGCCGTAGGGCCCTTCCACTGTTACCGGAGTGCCGGTTTGCAGCAGTTTGGGTAATTGGCTGGTGTGGTCGCCGAGTGCCTTGGTGATGAATACGATGCGCCGCGTGGCCGGATTCCAGGCCGAGGCAATGGTATACGGGTGGGCGCCTTCGTCCCGGTGCGAGGTGACAAAGGCAAACTGCCCGGCCTTGTGGCCGCGCCAGCCGGGTTGCAGCTGGATGGCGGTTTCCAGCACCTGCAGCTCCGGGTATTGGCACAGCGATTCGACCACGCCCCGAACCTTGCGTCCGGCGCCGACACGTCCGGCCAATACCAGTAGCGCGGCCGCACTGCCGGCGAACAGTAGCAGTGCCATGGCCCAGCCGACCGGCTGGGACCAGTAGCCGAACTTGAACAGTACCAGGCTGTGATAGGCCAGCAGCAGGTAGGTCACTGCCAGCAATTTGTGGGTCTTGACGAACAGGTGATAGGGAAAGCGCTTGATCAGCGCCAGTGCGATCAGCGCTGCCGCCGCGTAGAACGCCCATTCGCCGAGCGATTCCGCCAGTCCGCGTTGCCCGCGCAGCCAGGCTTCCAGCACATCCTGCGGTGGCCCGCCGGGGCCGGCGCGGCGGCGCAGCGGCCGTGTCAACCAGCCCCAGCCGACCATCCATTTGGTGCCCTGCGCCCACCACCAGTGCACTACCGATACCACCAGCGCGCCGATGCCCAGCCATTTATGCAGCCGGTACATCTTGTCCAGCCCGTGCAGATGCGGCTCCAGCCATTGTGGCCGCGCTGCCAGCAGTATCGCCGCGCTCATCGCGCCGATCGCCAGTACTCCGGTGTACTGCATCAGCTGCGCACGCAAGGCGAAATAGGTGAATGGCTGCGGCAGCAGCGTATCCGCCAGCAGCCACAAGCCGCTCAACGACAGCAACAGGCCCCACAGACAATATTTGATGGTTTTCACGATGCTCATTCCCGATTGGCGGCGCGGCATGCCGGCTGCAGCCGCACGTGGTCGATGCAACGGTTGGCTGCATGCCGGCTCAAGCATGGTATGGCGCCGGCCCGGCTGTCAATTCGCCGTCGGGTGGAGGCGTGTGCGGCAAGCTGGGGAGCTGGAGTTTTCAGCGGCGCTTCACGATCTTGCTGCACAACCCTGATCGGGGTTGATGTGCAGCCCAAACCGCACAAGGCATGCCCGGTTCCATGCTCGGCAATAACTTGCGGCAACCCTCATTTACTCCGGTAACCTCCGGTTTTTGCGCTGCTCTTTGCCCCGCTGACGCCCTCGCGCGGCAGATCGTGAACAAGCCTCTCAGCCCAGCCCCTCGCGCGCCAGCCATTCCTCGAAAAAATTGACGAATATCCGCACCTTGGCCGACAGGTGTTTGCGTGTCGGATAGACCGCATGGATGTTGAGCACGTCGGTGGTGTAATCCGGCAGCACGCGCTGCAGGCGGCCGGACAGCAGGTAGGGGCGGACGATGAAGCAGGGGCCGGTGGCGATGCCGAGGCCATGCGCCGCCATCTCAATCACCAGATCGCCGTTATCGGCATGCGGGCCGCCGCCGATGCGGATTTCGTGCCGGGTGCCGTCGGCGGCGAAAAAGCGCCAGGTGTGCTGGTCGGAGTCGTGTTCGTAAGTGACGCAGGGGTGGTTGCGCAAATCCTCCGGCGTGCGCAGCGGCGGCGCGCCGGCCAGGTAATCGGGGCTGGCGACGTAGAGCATGGTGGTATGGCCGATGCTGCGCGCGACGTTGTTGGGCGGGCCGCTGGCGCCGATGCGCAGCGCCAGGTCGAAGCCTTCTTCGACCAGATCGACCACACGGCCGCTGACCGAAACGCTGAACTGCAGCTCCGGGTGCTGCTTGCGGAATTCGGCCATGGCCGGTGCCAGATGGCTCATCGCCAGCCCGGCGGAGGTGGTGATCTTGAGTGTGCCTTTGGCCTGCACCGCCTGTTCGCTGACTGCCGCTTCGACCTCGTCCAGCTCCTGCAGCAATTGCGTGGCGCGCTCGAAATAGGCGCGGCCGCTTTCGGTCAGGCTGATGCGGCGCGTGGTGCGGTTCAGCAGCCGCGCCTGCAGATGGCTTTCCAGTTGCGCCACCCAGCGCGATACGGCAGAAGTCGACTGGTCGAGCTTGGCGGCTGCGGCGGCAAAACTGCCGTGCTCGACTACTTTGCAGAAAACGCGCATCGCTTCGAGTTTGTCCATTACCGGCTCCGTGGCTGTATGCGGCTGGCAGCGCCAATTCCATTGTGCAGTTTATTTGCACAAACTATCAAATATAGTGGTGTTTATCTTTTTATCCGGCCTAATTATGCTGGATATCATTCGCTGTTGTGCTGTATTTCGCTACTGACTGTTACTGGAGAACACAAGCATGAAACTTTATTATTCCCCCGGCACCTGTTCCCTGTCGCCGCTGATCGCGCTGCACGAAGCCGGTATTGCGGTCGAGCTGGTAAAAGTCGATCTGAAAACCAGGACCACCGCCAGCGGCGACGACTATCTGGCAATTAACCCCAAGGGTTACGTGCCGGCGTTGCAGCTGGATAGCGGTGAAGTGCTGACAGAAGGCCCGGCGATTCTGCAGTACGTTGCCGATCTGGCTCCGGCGAGCAATCTGGCGCCGACCAACGGTACGCTGGCGCGGGTACATCTGCAGGAGACGCTGAATTTCATCACCAGCGAAATCCACAAGGGGTTTTCGCCGCTGTTCAACCCGGCGGCGCCAGCCGAATGGAAAGCGGTGGTGCGCGAGAATCTTGGCAAGCGTTTCGATTACCTGTCGCGCTGGCTGGAAAAATCGCCGTATCTGCAGGGCCAGCAGTTCGGCG
>CALMFQ010000161.1 GCA_937863215.1 uncultured Pseudomonadota bacterium | reverse complement strand
CGGTTGACCGCATGGCAATGCGCGCAGACCAGCTCCATACTCAAGCCGCCAGCAATGGATCAAGCCCGCCGGCACGATCGAGTGCGGCCAGATCGTCAAAGCCGCCGACATGGGTGGCGCCGATGTAGATTTGCGGCACGGTACGACGGCCGGTGCGGGTCATCATTTCTTCGCGCAATTGCGGCTCGACATCGACACGGATGAAGTTGATCTCGGTCACGCCCTTGCTGCGCAGCAACTGCTCGGCACGCTGGCAATAGGGGCAAACGGCGGTGGTGTACATGGTGATATCGGCCACGGGGTTCCTTTCGGTTAACGTTGAACGGGCAGGCTGGCCTGGCGCCAGGCGGCAATTCCGCCCTTGAGGTTGTAAATATCGCTGAAGCCGTGCTTTTTCAAGAGCTGGCACGCCGACAGCGAGCGGCCGCCCATCTGGCAATTGACGACGACCGGCTTGTCGCGCCATGCCTCCAGCTCTGCCAGGCGGTTTTCCAGCTCGCCGAGCGGGATGTGCATGGCGCCGGGCAGCCGACCGGTCGCCAGTTCCACACCGCTGCGCACATCGAGCACGATTGCCCCCTGCTGCTCGATCAGCAGCCGGGCGGCATCGGGGGTCAGTTGTTTCACTGCGGCGTTTCCTTTCATCAGCAGCGGCGGGAACAGCAGGCCAAACATCAGCGCGACGATCAGCAGCAGCCCCCAATATTCATGCAGCAGTTGCATCGTTTTTACCTCCGGGCTGCAAGCCAACACCAGAGCGGCTTGCAGCCTTGCCTGCAGACCGCACCAGGATTGCCTCGCAGGCCATCATTTCGGCTGGCCTTTCAGCTTGCAGGTATTGATGCCAAAAATCGCGTACGGCGGGCACCAGCCGAGTGCGCCGGTAGCCAGCGGCACCAGCCCGAGCAAGCCCCACGGGGTTTGCGGGCCGATCACGGTGAGGCTGAGAATGCCCAGGCCGGCGGCGATACGGATGATGCGCTCTACGTTACCTATATTGCGTTGCATGGTGTAGCTCCTTTCGGGTGGTAAAGAATGCGGATGCTGGCTGTCAACGGTTGCAATCCGCCAAATCGAAGGCCACGCGCGCCCTCTCCCCAACCCTCCCCCATCAAGGGGGAGGGAGTCTTCGTGCCGGCGGCCATCGAGCGGGGATCAATTACAGCAACTCTTGCCCGGATCTTCCGGATCGACCATGCCCAGCTTGCGCAGGATGGTGGCCAGCGGGCAGAGCTGGGTGAAGCCGCTCTGGAACAGGTTGGCGCCGACAAACAGGGTGAACCAGAGGAAGTTCTGATTCACGAAAATCGGGCTGCCCTGCACCCCCAGGCCCAGCGACAGCATCACCATAAAGCCGGCGAAAATGCGGATAAAGCGGTTTACAGTCATG
>CALMFQ010000160.1 GCA_937863215.1 uncultured Pseudomonadota bacterium | reverse complement strand
ACTATCTTCCTCGGTCTAGCGGGGACTGGGGAGATGGGTTGGCGAGACGCTTACGTTCAGCCGGCGGGCGATGACGCCGTCGAACACGTCGGACAGAAACGCGACGATGAGACAGGCGGCGAACGCTGCCTTTAGCGGTGATAACAGCGCGAGCGCCAATACCACCGGGCCAAGTGCGGCGCGGATCAACGTCAGCCCGAGCGGGATTTTGTGAACGAGAGCCATGGGTAAGAGGGCTTCACCTATAGATACGGCCAAGTGAAGTTTGAATTCGCCAAGACAGCTCCTCCCCTTTCAAGGGGGAGGTGGGGAGGGGGATGGGGGCTCTGCGCCGCATCTATAGCCCCATCCCCACCCCAACCCTCCCCTTGAAAGGGAGGGAGTATTTGGAGCAGGTTCAAACATAATCGGGCCGGATCAATAAAGGTTAATGGGTAGCGCAATCAATTCACCTCGTTGCGCCGGTATTCGCTCGGCGCCACGCCGGTCCATTGCCGGAAGCTGCGGCTGAAGGCGCTTTGTTCGGTGTAGCCGAGCAACATGGCGATGTCGAGCATGCTCAGGTGTGGCTGTTGCAGGTAGGCCAGCGCCAGTTCTTTGCGCAAGCCATTCAGCACGTCGCGAAAGCTGCTGCCGGCGGCTTGCAGATCGCGCTGCAGGCTGCGTGCCGAGCGCCCGAGCTGCGCGGCGATGGCGTCAATCGACGGTTCGCCCAGATGCAGGCAAGCGGCGATGATTTGCCGCAGTTGTTCGATCAGCGGCTGTTCCTGCGGCAACTTGGCGAGCAGGGTTTCGGCGTGGCGTTCCATCACCTCGCCCAATGCCGGATCGGCGGCGCGCAGTGGCCAGGCAAGGGCGGCGCTGGCCATGCGCACCACGGTTTCCGGCTGATCGAATAACACCGGGCAGCCAAAATAGGCGTGGTAAGGCGTCAGATCGGCCGGCGGCGGGTTGATGAACTGTACCAGCAAGGGGTGCAGCGGCTGTCCGGTGATATCGCGGCAAAACTGCACCAGCGCGGTGATCGAGGTTTCGTCGACCAGGTTGCCCGGCCGCCCCTGTTCCGCCCCCCACACCAGATCGACATAATCCGCGCCTTGGCGGCACTGCATCGGCGTCACGTCGTAAATCAGCTGCTGGTAGCGATCCAGCCGCTGCAGCGCCTGTTCCAGATTGGCAGAGGCGATCAGCAGATAGCCGAGCAGCCCGGCGTGGCGCGGGGTGATGTGCTGCCCCAGTTGCAACCCCAGCGTCGGGTCGTGCAGATGCCCGGCGGCACGCTGCAGCAGCGAAGTCCACAGCTCGATCGGAAAGCTGCCGGGGCGGTCGTGATTCACCGGTGGCCGTGGATGGCCCAGCAGCGCTTGCGGGTCGATATCGCGTGCCTGCAGATAGTCGTACAGCAAATGGACAAAACTCTCCGGGATGGTGCGG
>CALMFQ010000159.1 GCA_937863215.1 uncultured Pseudomonadota bacterium | reverse complement strand
GACAAACTCAACCGACCCGTCATCCACCTCACGATAAGACCATACTAAGACATGACAGGCTCAGAACATGAGCCAGAACTGCAGAAACTTTCTATTCCCGAAGAACGTTCCACCCTTAATGTCACTTTCCTTGATCTGCATCAGGTATACACCCCCAGCCCGCGCCCGAGCTCGGCCATCACCTTGTCGCGTAACTCGTCTGGCGCGATCACCTGGCAATTGCCGCCATACTTGAAAATATCCATGATCAGTTCGCAATCATCGCTATAGGGAATGCCGATCTCACTGCTTGAAAGTGATCCAGGTGAAACTGCCGTGTGCCGACGGTCTGGATATGAATACGCTTCTGTACTTCTTCGATTGGATTATCGGCGGCACCCAATATACCGGACAGGCGCGCCAAAAGTGGCCTGATTTGCGGGCCCAGCAAGCCACCGGTATCGAGGTTGGACAGCAAGTGCTGCAGGTCAACAAAGCGTGAATTTCTTCCGCCAAAAACCACAGCCCCGGCAATTCGCACTGCGGGCTGAGCCGCTTGCGCTGGTGATCGAAACGATAGCTGCCCAGCTCCCGATCAAAAACGATAGGAGCATTGAGCCGATCCTTCATATGGGCCAGATCGCGCTTCAAAGTGGCCCAGGAAATATCCAGCAGCTCCTGCAGGTCTCTTGCTAAGGTCGAGCATGAAAACACCAAGTGCATGGAGAAGCCCGCCACAGAGGTATAATTCGCACCTGACCATTTCGGGATGCTTATCTTGTTCGACCGCCTTGCTGTATTACCCCAATATCTCCTGCCAAAACAGGCTCTGACTGCGATCGCCGGCAAACTCGCTGACGCGAAAGCAGGCAACCTTACCACCGAGGTGATTCGCTGGTTCGTTGGTCGCTATGGCGTCAATATGGATGAGGCGGCCAATTCGGATATCGCCAGCTACCAGAGTTTCAACGAATTCTTTACCCGACCGCTGAAAGACGGCGCCCGCCCGCTTGCGGCAGCCGATTTCATTTGCCCGGTGGATGGCGCGATCAGCCAGTTCGGCAAAATCGAGGCGGATCAGATTTTCCAGGCCAAGGGGCACCACTACTCGACCACGGCGTTGGTTGGCGGGGACGCCCAGCTGGCACACCAATTTGAAAATGGCCACTTTGCCACGCTGTACTTGAGCCCAAAGGATTATCACCGCATCCACATGCCGTGCGATGGGCGCCTGATGCGCATGATTTACGTACCCGGCGAACTGTTTTCGGTCAACCCGACCACGGCGCGTGGTGTGCCGGGGCTGTTCGCACGCAACGAGCGCGTGGTATGTGTGTTCGAATCGGCGCATGGCCCGTTTGTACTGACGCTGGTTGGGGCGACCATCGTCGGTAGCATGGCTACCACATGGCAGGGCGTAGTCAACCCACCACGTGTCGGGCGAGTGCGTGAATGGCATTATGCCGATCGTTCGATCAGCTTGCATCAGGGCGATGAAATGGGGCGCTTCCTGCTTGGCTCGACAGTGGTGCTGCTATTTCCGCACACAGCCTTGGAATTCAATTCACAATGGCAAGCCGGGCAGCCGGTACGCATGGGGGAAACAATGGGCTCCAGGCCAGCTACATGGTAAGCGTCTCGCCAACCCATCTCCCCAGTCCCCGCTAGACCGAGGAAGATATCCAACGTACGCAACGCTCGCTGGAGAGCGGACGGGTAGAAACGACCATAGTAAAGAACCCACCCATGAATCACTGAGCGAGTCCAGCGTACGAGGTCGTCCAAACCAAGATCACCCCGATGATGCAGCCGCCAACGACGCATGGTTTCCCGCATCGCCTTGGCGGCCTTGTCGCTCACTGCCGGAGAGAAGCTGACGAATAGCTGCCCTTTGCGATTCTTCGACCGACGAGGGCGAAACGTGTAGCCCAGAAAGTCGAAGCGTTGCTCCGGGTAACTACCGCGCCGATTTGTATCCTTGCAGTAGGCAATCTTGGTTTTCTGCGGATGCAATTCCAGCTTGCACTCCGCAAACCGTTGCTCAAGCGCTTGCCGCAACGCAATCGCCTGAGCCTCGCTGGTACAGTGGCAAATGACATCATCAGCATAGCGCTCGAACTGAACCTCTGGATGATGTTTCCGCATCCAGCTATCGAACGTGTAGTGCAGAAAGAGATTGCTCAAGATAGGACTGACGACTCCCCCTTGCGGCGTCCCTTTCTCACGGCTCTCCAACGTTCCATCCGGCATGCGCACCGGAGCTTGCAGCCATCGCTCGATGTACAGCAGCACCCATTTGCAGTCGGTATGTTTGCGCAGCGCCCGCATCAGCAGGTTCCATCGCCGCCAGATCGGCGTCGACGGTTTCCTCGAACAGCTGGCGCTGTTCC
>CALMFQ010000158.1 GCA_937863215.1 uncultured Pseudomonadota bacterium | reverse complement strand
TGGATTCTAATTATTATTCAGGCAAATAAACACCAGCAATTTTCAGTCGTTTCCACGTGCTCCGGTGCGGTAAAACGCTAAGACAACCGGGCCGGAAAGTAGTTCAGCATAACCAAGGTCAAATCACGCCGAACAAAACATGACATCAGCAATACCTTCCCGGCGCCACCCGCCTGGCGGCCATAGCACGAGCGACAGCAGCCAGGGCTGGCTGCGCTACTACAAAACATTGTTTTCACTGTTGATTTTCACCATGGCATCGGCGGCGCACGGGCTCGACATTGCGCGCGGCGCGGTGCTGGAGCCGGGAACCGAGCTGCAATATCTGGTCGACCCGCACGGCACGCTGACGCTGGCGACGCTCCGGAACGACCGCAATCTGCGCTGGCAGGCGATACCCGCCAGCGGCCCGGCATTCGGTTATACCAGCGAAGTCTACTGGTTTCGCCTGCCTTTGCAGAACAGCAGCCGGCAATGGGAAGAGCGCCTGCTGGAAATCGGTTATCCGGTACTGAATCAGGTCGATGTATACCTGCAGACAGATAATCTGCCGCTACGCCAATGGCGCATGGGCAACAAGTTTCCGTTCGCGGCACGGCCATTCTGGCATCGCAACTTCATCGTACCGATGGATCTGCCGCCGTCCGGCAACGCCACACTGTGGGTCAGAGTACAGACCGAATCGTCGATGCAGTTGCCGCTCCGGTTGTGGACTCACGCTGCGCTCGACCGGCACGACCAGTCGAGCAACCTGCTGTACGGCATGTACTACGGCGTGATGGTGGCAATGCTGATCTACAACGTGCTGCTGTATGTCGGCACGCGCCGCCGCAGCTATCTGTATTACGTACTGTGGGTAAGCTGCATCGGCTCGTTCCGGGCAACGCTGAATGGCGCCAGCTTCCAGTATTTCTGGCCGGGCGAAAGTAACTGGAACAGTCAGATCATGGTGCTGCTGCTGGCAGCGACGCATGTGTTCGGTGCCCATTTCTGCATCAGCTTTCTCAAACTGGACATACGCTTTGCGCGCATCGCACGCGGCATCCGCATTCTCAACGGCGCATCGGTGCTGGCGGCACTGCTGATGCCGTGGATCGGCTATGCGCTGGCAATCCGCTGGACCATGATCAATGTCATCGTCAGCATCGCAGTGATCGCGCCGCTCAGCGGCCACCTGTGGCGCCTCGGTTTTCGTCCGGCGCGCTACCTGCTGATTGCCTGGGGCTTTCTGCTGGCATCGGCAGTGGCGCTGGCGCTGAACAAGCTCGGCTGGCTGCCGCGCAATATCTGGACCGAAAACGCGCTGCAGGTCGGCTCGCTGGTCGAGGTACTGATGCTGTCGCTGGCACTGGCCGACGATGTCAACGAACAACGCCGGCAGCGCAACCAAGCCCGCGCCGAAACCTTCCGTGCCCAGCAACGCATGCTGCGTATGCAGCGGCGCCAGAACGAGACCCTGGAACAGCGCGTGGCCGAACGCACCGCCGAACTGGCCAACGCCAACGCGGTGCTGCGCCAGTATCTGGCACGCATGTCACGCATGCAGACCACCTCCGAACTGGGGTCGAGCGTGGTGCACGAAATGCGTCAGCCGCTGACGGCAATCCTCAGCTTTGCCCAGGCGGGGCTGACGATCATGAAAAACGCCGCCGAGCCGATCGGCAAAATGGGGCAGGCGCTGGAACATATCCGCGACACCGTGCGCCAGGCCAGCCAGATGATCGACCGGCTGCGCGCCTACATCGGCCAGAACCAGCAGCAGCTGGGCTGGTTCGAGCTGAACCGCAGCATCAGCGATGGCATCAGCTGGGTGCGTCCGAACTGCATGGCTGCCGGCATCCGTCTGGAAGAATCGCTGCAGCCGGATTTGCCGCAGGTGTATGGCGATTCGCTGCTGTTCCAGCAGGTGGTGGTTAATCTGCTGAAAAACAGCTACGAAGCACTGGTCAACCAGGACGAAGGAACACGCTGCATTCGCGTCGAATCGCTGCGCTGCGCCGACGGCCGGCCGGCCTGCCGTATCAGTGACAACGGCCCCGGTATCGCACCCGATATCGCGGCGCGGCTGTTCGATCCGTTCTTCACCACCAAGGCCGGCGGCATGGGGCTGGGCCTGAAAATTTCGCGCGCCATCATCGAGGACAGCGGCGGCAGCCTGACGCTGGAGCCTGCCGCCAGCGGCACCAGCGTACTGATACGCCTGCCCGGTACGACCACACAGTAACGTCCCCTCCCCCTTCCGCTGCCCACGCCGCAGCCGCCAAGCCAATGGCATGACAAATCATGCTAAGTAAATTTGCGTATTTACGCCATTGACATCAATACGCAGAATTGCGGCACACAAAAGCAATCAACACCAGACACTTGCGCAAGCCGGCGCTTCATTCCCGTTCCCGAACGGAACAGCGAAGCGCCGTACCCGATCCGGCCGCGCAGCGCGATATAAATTCACAGAGGAGCAAGCTGCATGCGTATTCATCGTCGCACCATCGCCGCCTTGGCACTGAGCCAGGCGGCGCTCTGCGTCGGCAACGCTTTTGCCGCCGACTACAGGGTGATCGGCTATTTCACCCAGTGGGGCATTTACGGCCGCAACTTCCAGCCGACCGACATTCCGGTCGACAAAATCACCCACATCAACTACGCCTTCATCAATATTGGCGCCGACGGCAGCTGTATTTCCGGCGATAGCTACGCCGATTACGACAAGGCGTATCCGGGCGACAGCTGGGACAACGCGGCACAACCGTTCCGCGGCAATTTCAACCAGCTCAACAAGCTGAAGCAGAACAACCCGAAGCTGAAAACACTGATGTCGGTGGGCGGCTGGACCTGGTCAACGCATTTCTCCGACGTTGCCGCCACTGCCGCCGGGCGCAGCAATCTGGCCAAGACCTGCGTTGCGTTTGCCGCCAGATACGGCTTCGACGGCATCGATATCGACTGGGAATATCCGGTGGGCGGCGGCCTGCCGGGCAACAGCAAGCGCCCCGAAGATAAGCACAATTACACCCTGCTGATGCAGGCGATCCGCGACGAACTGACCGCACAAGGCGGCCGCGACGGCAAAAAATACCTGCTGACCGCCGCGCTCGGTGCCGGCCACGACAAGATTGCCAATCTCGAAGTGCCGCAGTTCATGGCGATTGTCGATTGGGCCAATGTGATGAGCTACGACTTCCACGGCGGCTGGGAAACGGTCAGCAATCACCATTCGGCACTCTACCCCAGCTCCGGCGATCCGAGTGCGCGCGATATCGCGCAGAACTACAACAGCGACGCGGCGATCCGCAACCTGATCAACGCCGGCGCGCCAGCCGGCAAGCTGGTGCTCGGCATCGGCTTCTACGGCCGCGGCTGGACCACCGCCTCGACCGCCAACAACGGCCTGTTCCAGACCACCAGCGCCAATCCGCCGATGGGCACCTGGGAAGCCGGCGTGTACGACTATTGGGATCTGGCCAACAAACTGGCCAGCGGCGGCTTCAGCCGCTATTTCGACAATGAGGCCAAGACGCCGTGGCTGTTCAATCCCGCCACCAAGACCATGATCAGCTTCGAAGACCCTGCCTCGCTGCAAAACAAGACCGGCTACATCAAGAGCAAGGGCTTGGGCGGCGCGATGTTCTGGGACTTCTCCGGCGACATCAAGGGTGCGCCGGCCAATTCGCTGCTGGCGAAACTGGCGAGCGAGCTGGGAGTGAACGGCACACCGACACCGACACCGACACCGACACCGACACCGACACCGACACCGACACCG
>CALMFQ010000157.1 GCA_937863215.1 uncultured Pseudomonadota bacterium | reverse complement strand
TCAACTCGCTGGCACGCAACTGCACTCCGCCGCCAATCCCGCTGGTGAGCTTGAAGCCAAGCCGATAGCGCTGCTCGCGCGATTCGTTGTCGAGATAGCGGCGTTCTGCCAGCGAATGGGTATTGGTTGTCGGCTGATAGCGCGCATCCACATACCAGTCTGGCGTCAATGCCCAGGCGACACTGGCTTCGGGGCGCAGGCTGCGCAGCAGGTCGATTTCGGTGCCGCTGAAATACTTCAGCGAAACCGGCGTGCGCTCGACCGTATACGCCAGCCGGCCGCTCAGCCGGTCCGCCAGCGCCCAGTTCCAGAACGCCGATTGCGAATAGGAGCGATAGTCCAGGCTGCTGAGCCGGTCGTAGCGTACATCCTTGACGCTGCCGGCAATGCCGAATTGCTGCAGGCTGTAGCGGCCACTCCAGCCGGCGTTGACGGCTGTGTAGATCAGCCGGTCCGATTGCGGTTCGAACTCGGGCGAGCGCGCCAGCGGATTGTCGTCGTGAATCAGTCCCAGCTGCGCGCCGAGCGATACGCCATCCTCCCCCGCCGGCACCGCCAGCGCAACGCCGGCCGCCGAGGCCAGCAAACCGGCCAGCAGCGGCCGCAGCAAATGTATGTGCATGTTATCCATCCAATTCAGATTCAGTCGGCTCGTGCCCTGCGCAGCCGCAAAGTGGCAGGCTGGAAATCTGGCGGGACAGGCCCCGGTCACCAGAACTGCCAATAGCCGCCCTGCACCACCCACAGCCCAAGCACGCCGTTGGTCAATGCATGCGCCAGCACCGCCAGCCACAGATTGCCAAAGCGGCGATAGAGCCAGCCATAAGCCAGGCCGGCGACGATACCGGCCAGCCACAGCGAATGCTCCGAGCCGAACAACAGCGATGCGATCAGCAACGCTTTGAGCGACCCGGCGCCCGGCGCCAGCTGCAGAAATGCCGGCCGATCCAGCCAGCGCTGCACGAACGAGCGCCAGAACAATTCTTCCATCAGCGGCACCACCAGCGCGGCACCGCACCAGCGCACCGCAATCAGTGTCCAGTCCGGCACACCGGCAGCGGTTTTCGGCACGAAGCCGGCGGGTGCGGTAATCACCATCCAGCCGTCGCTGAGGTTGATCCACAGCACGAATATCAACAGCCCCAGCAGCAGCGCCGCAAGCAGGCCGCCAATACCGAAGCGCTGCGCCCGCAGTTCGCCGTAATCGCGGCGGAAATACAGCATAGCCAGCAGCGGCGCGCCCACCCGTAGCGCATACAGCCAGTTCTGCTGCGGCTGCGACAGCCCGGCCAGCTCAGCGATCACCGGTGAGCTGGCCATGATCAGCATGTACAGGGCAAACGGCACGCAGCGGCTCAGCACTTCACGCGGGATAAACATCGGGACTTGGTTCGGATAAGTATTCAAATGGATTCGGATATTTCGCGAATAGCACAAGCCCCCTGTGCAGGGGGCTTGGCCGGCTTTGGGTGGAAGCTACGGGTCAATAGGCGTTACTGTCTTTCACCACCAGCAGCGCGGTACGGATGATGATCGAGATATCCAGCCGCAGCGACCAGTTGCGCAGGTAATCCAGATCGCATTCGATACGCTTCTCCATCTTCTCCAGCGTTTCGGTTTCGCCGCGATAGCCGTTCACCTGCGCCCAGCCGGTAATGCCCGGCTTGACCTTGTGGCGCACCATATAACCCTTGATCAGCTTGCGATACTGCTCGTTGTGCGCCACCGCGTGCGGACGCGGGCCGACGATGCTCATCTTGCCTTCCAGCACATTGATGAACTGTGGCAGTTCGTCCAGCGAAGTGCGGCGGATGAAAGCGCCCACTTTGGTAATGCGCTGATCGTTCTTGGTTGCCTGCACCACCTTGGCGCCATCTTCGGTCACCGTCATCGAGCGGAATTTGTAGACCAGGATTTCCTTGCCATCCAGCCCGTAGCGCCGCTGCTTGAACAGGATCGGCCCCGGCGAGCTGAATTTTACCGCCAGCGCCACACCCAGCATGATCGGCGCGATCAGCGTCAGGATCAGGCCCGACAGCACGACATCCGACAGGCGCTTGAGCAGCAGATTCACGCCGTAGAACGGCGTTTCGCATACCGCCACCACCGGCACATCGTTGACCCGGTCCACCCGTGCCTGGATCAGGTCGAAAATGAACAGATCGGGCACAAAGTAGATCGATGCCGTGGTATCGCGCAGATCGTCCAGCAACTTGAGAATGCGCGGCTGCGACGCCA
>CALMFQ010000156.1 GCA_937863215.1 uncultured Pseudomonadota bacterium | reverse complement strand
CCTGCACGAAAAGACCATGCAGGCCCTGACCGCGCCGAAGGTGGACGAAGCCGCCGTCGAGTCGCTGCGCCAACAGATGCTGGCCCAGCATGACAAGGCCTCGAAGCGCGCCCTGCAGGCCATGCTCGATTTGCATCGCTTGCTTATCGCCCCACACGCCCAGCAGCAAAGCCCCACTCCCCGCCCAGCCTGTTAAAATGCCGGCTTTCCCAATCCGATCTGCCTGCTATCCGTGTTTGCATTTGATCTGCCCCCTGCCGGCCAATTCCGTACTGCCCCGCCCTTGCTGGCTTCGTCCGATGCCTGGTGGCTCAATGGTCTGGCCACGCAAGCCGCGCCGCTATTGGTGTTGACTGAAACCGCACAACACGCGCAGCGGCTGCGTGAGGAGATCGGCTATTTTGCGCCGGGCAAGCGGGTGTTGCTGCTGCCGGATTGGGAGACGCTGCCTTACGATCATTTCTCGCCGCATCAGGATCTGGTTTCCGAGCGGCTGGCGACCTTGTGGCAGGTGAAAAACCGCGAGTTCGACATCCTGCTGGTGCCGGCGGCGACGGCGATGTTGCGGCTGCCGCCGGTGGAGTATCTGGCGGCGTATACCTTTTTCCTCAAAGCCAAGACCAAAATCGACCTCGACCAGCTGCGCGGGCAGATGACGCTGGCGGGCTATGAACACGTGACGCAGGTGTATTCGGCAGGTGAATACAGCGTGCGCGGCGGTCTGATTGATCTGTTCCCGATGGGCAGCACGCTGCCGTATCGCATCGATCTGTTCGATGACGAAATCGAGACCATCCGCACTTTTGACGTCGATACCCAGCGCAGCATCTACCCGGTGCCGGAAATCCGCCTGCTGCCGGCGCGCGAGTTTCCGCTCGACGATGCCGGGCGCACCCGCTTCCGCCAGAATTTCCGCGAGCGATTCGAGGGCGATCCGTCCAAGTCGCAGCTGTATAAAGACATCAGCAACGGCCTGGCGCCGGCCGGCATCGAGTATTACCTGCCGCTGTTCTTCGAAGGCACGGCCACACTATTCGATTATCTGCCGGAGAACACGCTGCTGGTGCAGCACCACAATCTGCAGCAAGCGATCGAGCGCTTCTGGCAAGATACGCAATCGCGCCACAAGCTGCAGGCGGGCGACCGCAGCCGGCCGGTGCTCGATCCGCAGGAAATCTACCTGCTGCCGGACCAGTTTTTCGGCCTGCAAAAGCCGCTGCGCCGCGTGCCGATTGCCGCTACGCCGGAGGGCGACGGCCCGGCCCTGCCCTTGCCACCGCTGCAGGTAGAGCGCCGCGCCGAGAATCCGCTGGAGCGGCTGGCGCATTTTGTGGCGAACCAGAGCGGCCGCACCCTGCTGCTGGCCGAATCGCTCGGCCGGCGCGAAACCATGGCCGGCTTCCTGGCCGAATACGGGCTGAAACCGGCGCTGCTGGAGAATTGGGCCGAATTTGAAGCCAGTAGCGAGCCGTTCTGCCTTGGCGTCGGCCCACTGTATTCCGGCTTTTATCTGGCTAAAGCGCAAATCGCCATCATCAGCGAAAGCGAGCTGTACCAACACGTCAGCCGCAGCCGCGACAGCCGCCAGAGCAAGAAGGTCAGCGCTGACAGCATGTTGCGCGACCTGTCCGAAGTCAAAATCGGCGATGCGGTGGTGCACGAGCAGCACGGTATTGGCCGCTATATGGGCCTGGTCAACCTCGACCTGGGTGATGGCAGCACCGAATTCCTGCTGCTGGAATACGCCGGCAACGACAAGCTCTACGTACCGGTATCGCAACTGCACCTGATTTCGCGCTACACCGGCGCGGCGCAGGACGATGCGCCGCTGCACAAGCTCGGCAGCGGCCAGTGGGAAAAGGCCAAGCGCAAGGCGGCGGAGCAGATTCGCGATACCGCCGCCGAGCTGCTCAATCTCTACGCCCAGCGCGCCGCGCGCCAGGGGCACCAGTTCCAGCTGAATCAGCACGATTACGAGGCGTTTGCCGCCAGCTTTGGTTTTGAAGAAACCCGCGATCAGCAAACGGCGATCCAGTCGGTGATCGAAGACATGACCTCCGGCCGGCCGATG